>NZ_KI271692.1:0-9070 GCF_000469445.2 Oscillibacter sp. KLE 1745
GGCTGGAGGCCGCTGACCGCCGCGGGACAGCCGCCCTCCTCCACCCGGCGGATCAGCTCCGCCGCCTCGGGGATAGTCTGCAATTGTCTCAGAAACTGTTCCATAGGATGTGGTCCTTGTCAACATGAAAAATTGGGAAGACTCTCTGGGCGCCGGGCCGCTTCCGGGCGCATGGCCCGGTGGGCGTTCTCCGCCCGGCGCCTGTTTGGAAGCAGGGGCTGTAAAGCGGATGGACATGATTCTCCCACCCAGGTCATATCCACCGGCACGATCCGGGAAAATGGATCCGTCCTTAGTGTATTCCCCTTTACCGGGCGCCATGCCCGGCGGCAAAAAGAGGCGCGGCGAGCCGCCCCATTGGACGGCCCTCATTCAATTGAAGTCATTCATGGCCTTCTGACAGCCATGTTCAATGATACATTCCGCCGCGTCGATGGCCCGGCGGAAGCTCTCCACCAACACCTTCCGCTCCGCCTGGGAGGGCACGCCGATGACCCAGTCGATCATGTCGCCCCCTTCGCCCGGCGCGCCGGTGCCGATCTTGATCCGGGGGAAGTCCTGGGTCCCCAGGTGGGCAATGATGTTCTTGATGCCGTTGTGCCCCCCGGCGGAGCCGGTGGGCCGCACCCGCAGCTTCCCCACCGGCAATGACACATCGTCATAGATCACCAGCACGTGGTCGGCAGGGATCTTGTAGAACTGCACCGCCTCCCGCACCGCCTCGCCGGAGAGGTTCATATACGTCTGGGGCTTCATCACCAGGCACTTGGCCCCGGCGAAGGGGATGATGTTATAGGCGGATTTGAACTTGACCTTGTTCAGCTTCACCCCCGCCTGCTCCGCCAGCAGGTCCACGGTGAGAAAGCCCATGTTGTGGCGGGTGTGCTCATACTTGGCCCCGGGATTTCCCAGGCCCACCACCAGCCAGTCCACGGCGGCGGATTTGGCGCCTAACAGCATGAAAAAAACTCCTTTGCAACGTCAGCCAAGGCGGGAAAGTTCCCTTCCCCGCCTTGACCAGTCCATTATTGATACGCAGAAATGCCGGAGCTCCGCCGCTTCTCAGCGGAACAGCTTGGAGATGGAGATCTCCTGGTAGATACGCTCGATGGCCTCTGCAAACATGGGGGCCACCTGCAGGTATTTGATCTTGCTGCTCTTTTTGGGATCAATGGCGGGGATGGTGTCCAGCAGGGCCAGCTCGGTGATGACGCTGTCGTTGATCCGGTCAATGGCCGGGCCGGAGAGCACGCCGTGGGAGGCGCAGGCCTGGACGCTCTTGGCGCCGCCCACCTCGATCAGGGCCTTGGCGGCGTTGCACAGGCTGCCGCCGGTGTCCACCATGTCGTCGAAGAGGATGCAGTCCTTGTCCCGCACGTCGCCGATGACGTTCATGACCTCGCAGCTGTTGGCCTTCTGCCGGCGCTTGTCCACGATGGCCAGATTCATGTGCAGCTTCTGGGCAAAGGCCCGGGCCCGGGACACAGAGCCCACGTCGGGAGAGACCACCATCATGTTCTCGCACTCGGAGCCGTACTTCTTGGCGTAGTAGTCCACAAAGATGGGGTTGCCCGCCAGATTGTCCACAGGAATGTCGAAGAAGCCCTGGATCTGGGAGGCGTGCAGGTCCATGGTCAGCACCCGGTCCGCGCCCGCGGCGGTGAGCATGTTGGCCACCAGCTTGGCGGTGATGGGGTCACGGGCCTTGGCCTTGCGGTCCTGCCGGGCATAGCCGTAGTAGGGGATGACCGCGGTGATGCGGCCGGCGGAGGCGCGCTTCAGCGCGTCGATCATGATGAGCAGCTCCATGAGATTGTTGTTCACCGGGGTGCAGGTGGACTGGACCACGAACACGTCGCTGCCGCGGACCGTCTCGTACAGGGAGACGAAGATCTCCCCGTCGGAGAAGGTACCGACCTCCGCCTCGCCCAGTTTGGTTCCCATCAACTTGCAGATCTCCTCCGCCAGCTTCGGATTCGCGTTGCCGGAAAACACCTTGATGTCCTTGCCGTGAGAAATCATTGTTTGAACGCCCTCTTTCTATGTTCTGAATGTTCTTGGTTTCTGTCAGTAGGATCGATCAGCCGAAGGAGCATCAGTGCTCCTGCCCGTACAGCTTCCGCCGCCGTTTGGCCCACCCCTCCTTGTTCTCCTGCTTGGCCCTGGCCACGGCCAGCGCGTCCGCGGGCACATCCTTGGTGATGGTGGCACCCGCCGCGATATAGGAACCCGCGCCCACAGTCACCGGCGCCACCAGATTGGTGTTGCAGCCGATGAAGGCGCCGTCCTCAATGGTGCAGCGGTACTTCTTCACGCCGTCATAGTTGGTGGTGACGGTGCCGCAGCCGAAGTTGACCTTGCGGCCCACGTCGCTGTCCCCCACATAGGTCAGGTGGGAGATTTTGGTGCCGTCACCGATGGCGGAGTTCTTCACCTCCACAAAGTCGCCCACCTTGATGTCGTCCCCGATGGCGCAGCCGGGGCGCACGTAGGCAAAGGGCCCCACGTGGGTGCGGCTGCCGATGGTGCTCTCGTTCACCTGGGAGGCATTGATCTCTGTCTCATCGCCGATGACGCAATCCCGCACCACGGCATTGGGACCGATGGTGCAGCCGCAGCCGACGGCGGTCTCCCCCCGCAGGATGGTGCCGGGCAGGAGCATGGTCCCCCGGCCGATGGTGACCCGGGGGTCGATATACACCGCGTTCGGGTCCAGCACCCGGACGCCGGCGCGGATGTGCCGCCGGACGATCCGCTCCCGGAGCAGGGGCTCCAGCTCGGCCACGGTCTCCAGACTGAAAACCGGCACCCAGCCGGGGATCAGCTCCGCCGCGGAGACGGCATTGGTCATCTTCTCCTGCCAGACCGCCTGGAGCTCGTAGCCGGCGGCGCCGTAGACAAAGCCGGGGCCCGCCTCCTCCATGGGAAGGGCGGCCCGGACAAACACGGCCACCGGGTCCGGCGTGTTCAAAAAGTCCAGCAGCTCGCTGTGCTGCTCAGAGATGGTCACGTCTGCGTCCTCCGGGAAGCAGGCGCGGACCTCCTGGGCAAAGCGGGGGCTGGAGACAGCAAAAAACCGCTGCACGCCGTCGGCCAACAGCTTGTCACTCATCCATTTTAGGATCGGGCAAAATAACACGGCTTCCAGCATCAGCGGTTTGGAGTGCGCCGGGAGGGAGGAGTCCTCTTCCAGAAAAAACACGGCGCGCTGCGGAAAATCCATGGGTTTTCTCCTCCTTGTTCGTTCGTATTTTTTATTATAACAAATATCTTGGGAAAATCCAGTATTTCCGGCGAATTTATAAAAGAAATTTCCTCCAGATTTTTCTTGTACAGGGACGTTTTTTTGTGGGAGACAACAGATCCGCTCCTGCGGCGCCCCCTCTTTCTGTCATTTCCGGCATTTTGCAGAAATCCAGCCGGATTTGTCGTGATTTTTTCTAAAAATCCGGTTTTCTTCACACATTACAGTTGAATTTGCCGGGGCGACGCGGTACAATGTGTTTTGACTGCATGAAAAGAGGGGGACAGCTGTCTATGCTTCATATCGTACTGGTGGAGCCGGAGATCCCACAGAACTGCGGCAATGTCGCCCGCACCTGCGCCGCCACCGGCAGCCAGCTGCACCTGATCCGCCCCCTGGGCTTCGACATCTCGGAGAAGGCCGTCCGCCGCGCTGGCCTGGACTACTGGAACCTGGTGGAGGTTTTTGATTACGAGAATCTGGAGGACTTTTTCCGCCGCCGCCCCGAGGCGGAGCGGGACCTGTGGCTCACCACCACCAAGGCGCCCCGGTCCTATCAGGAGGCCCAGTTCACCGCCGACAGCTGGCTGTTCTTCGGCAAGGAGACCGCCGGGCTGCCTCTGGCTCTCCGGGAGCGGTACCGGGACCGCTGCGTCCGCCTGCCCATGGTCAGCGAGGCCCGCAGCCTGAACCTGAGCAACACCGTGGCCGTCTGCGTCTACGAGGCGCTGCGGCAGAACGGGTTTCCGGGCCTGCTGGGAACCGGCGAGATGACCTGGGGCTGAGCCCCGCCGGGCGGCGCCGATTCCGCTGGGGAGGCCCGGCTGCTTTTGCAGGGCGCGGAGCGGCCTTGCATTGCAGGGGGGCGGCCGGGGGTGAATTTCCATCCTTCGGTCCATACTAGTCCCTGAACGCGCTGACACCGCCGCCGAACGCCTCTGCGGCTTCGGCTGCGTTGGAATGAATCATGAGGAATCCAATGGAACGAGATCAGATAGGAGGACATCTCAGATGAATACCCATAAAAAGACGGTCCGGGATGTGGAGGTGCGGGGCAAAAAGGTCCTGCTCCGCTGCGACTTCAACGTCCCCCAGGACAAAGAGACCGGCGCCATCACCAGCGACAAGCGCATCGTGGCGGCGCTGCCCACCATCCGGTATCTGCTGGAGAATGGGGCGGCGGTCATCGCCTGCTCCCACCTGGGCAAGCCCAAGAACGGCCCAGACCCCAAGTTGAGCCTGGCCCCGGTGGCGAAGCGCCTCAGCGAGCTGCTGGGGCGGGAAGTGATTTTCGCCCATGACGTGGTGGGCCCCGACGCCCAGGCCAAGGCGGCCGCCCTGCAGCCGGGACAGATCCTGCTGCTGGAGAACACCCGCTTCGAGCCCGGCGAGACCAAGAACGACCCGGAGTTGGCCAGGAAGCTGGCCGACATGGCGGATCTGTATGTGTCCGACGCCTTCGGTGCCGTGCACCGGGCCCACGCCTCCACCGCCGGCGTGGCGGCGTACCTGCCCGCCGTCTCCGGCTTCCTGATCCAGAAGGAGCTGGAGTTCCTGGGCGGTGCCATCGCCGACCCCAAGCGGCCTCTGGTGGCCATCCTGGGCGGCAGCAAGGTCTCCTCCAAGATCGGCGTCATCAACAACCTGCTGAACATCGCCGATACCATCATCATCGGCGGCGGCATGGCCTATACGTTCTCCGCCGCCCAGGGCGGCAAGGTGGGCGACAGCCTGCTGGAGGCCGACTGGGAGAGCTACGCCAATGAGATGGTGGAGAAGGCAAAGGAGAAGGGCGTAAAGCTGCTGCTGCCGGTGGACACCGTCTGCGCGGACGCCTTCGCCCCCGATGCCAAGAGTCAGGTGGTGAAGGCCGGGGAGATCCCCGACGGCTGGCAGGGCCTGGATATCGGTCCGGAGACGGTAAAGCTGTACTGCGACGCCGTGGCGGACGCGGGCACCGTCATCTGGAACGGCCCCATGGGCGTCTTTGAGTTCCCGGCCTTCGCCAAGGGTACTGAGGCTGTGGCCGAGGCCCTGAGCCGTACGGACGCCATCACTATCATCGGCGGCGGCGACAGCGCGGCGGCTGTGGAGCAGCTGGGCTACGCCGACAAGATGACCCACATCTCCACCGGCGGCGGGGCCTCCCTGGAATTCCTGGAGGGTAAGGAACTGCCCGGCGTGGCCTGCCTCCTTGATCAGTAAGCTGCTGTGCCGCCGATCCACCGTTGCGGCATTGCGTTTCCCGGTTCCTCCCGGAGCCGTCAATCGCGCCGCTGGAATTTTTGGAGGGCAAAGAGCTGCCCCGCGTGGCCTGCCTCCCGGATGCTTAAAGAGGGGGACTGTGTCCCCCCTTTACATTCCTCCTCACCAATCTGCGGACTGGTGACACCGCCCAGGGCGGCTGAGGCAAAGTATTTTCGCCACGCACGCCCTGAGGCGAAAATGAATTTGAATGTTGCGGCCGCTTGCGGCGGCCGCGCCGAATCCGTCCCCAAACGCGCTTCATTTGACTTGACAAACGGGCTGGAATTCTGTATAAAAAAAAGGGCCTTTCGGGGAAAATGCCCTGGAAACGGCCAAAACCTGCGCATCAGATCGCGGAGAACGCGATTGCGGATAGATGAAGACATAAAGGAGAAGAGATCACCATGAATCGCAGATATCGCAAAACGGTTATCGCCGGAAACTGGAAAATGAACATGACCGCCACTGAGACGAAGAAATTCGCCGAGGAACTGAAGAAGATCATGCCCCGGGCCAAGTGGTGCGACACCCTGATCTGTGTCCCTGCCTGCAACATTCAGACCGCCGCCAAGGCGTTCAAGGACCTGCGGATCTCCGTGGGCGCCGAGAACGTGTACTTTGAGGAGAAGGGCGCCTACACCGGCGAGATCTCCGCCGACATGCTGAAGGACCTGGGCGTGAAGTACGTCATCGTGGGCCACAGCGAGCGGCGGCAGTATTTCTGCGAGACCGATACCACCGTCAACAAGAAGGTCCACGCCGTGCTGAACGCCGGCATGAACCCCATCATCTGCGTGGGCGAGAGCCTGGAGCAGCGGGAGACCGGCATCACCGACGAGTGGATTGCCCTTCAGGTGAAGAGCGCCCTGTACGGCGTGCCCGCCGACAAGCTGCGCCGCTGCATCATCGCCTATGAGCCCATCTGGGCCATCGGCACCGGCAAGACCGCAACTGCCGAGCAGGCCGGCGAGGTCTGCACCAACATCCGTGCCACCATCCGCAGCCTGTACGGCGCCCGGGTGGCCCGCAGCGTCACCATCCAGTACGGCGGCTCCATGAACCCCAAGAACGCGGCGGAGCTGCTGGCCCAGCCGGACATCGACGGCGGCCTGATCGGCGGTGCCGCCCTGAAGCCCGACCAGTTCGTGGACATCATCAACGCAGCCAACCAGGAGTGAGCTCCGGCAGAGCGGTTTTGTGAGAAAGCGAGCGAGACGAGATTTCAATGAACAAAACACCAACAACCCTCATCATCATGGACGGCTTCGGCCTGCGGCAGGAGACGGAGGGCAACGCCATCCGCGCCGCCGCCACGCCCCGGCTGGACCAGTTTTTCCGGGAGTATGCCCACACCACGCTCCGGGCCTCCGGCCTGGACGTGGGCCTGCCGGACGGGCAGATGGGCAACAGCGAGGTGGGCCACACCAACATCGGCGCCGGCCGGGTGGTGTTCCAGGACCTGCCCCGGATCACCAAGGCCATTGCCGACGGGAGCTTTGATGAAAATCCCGCCTACCGGCACGCCATGGACGCCTGCCTGGAGAAGGGCACGTCCCTGCACCTGATGGGCCTGCTGTCCGACGGCGGCGTCCACTCCCACCTGGAGCACCTGTTCGCCCTGCTGCGGCTGGCGAAGCGAAGGGGCCTGGAGCATGTGTATCTCCACGCCTTTCTGGATGGGCGGGACGTATCCCCCACCTCCGGCGCAGACTTTGTGGCGCAGACCGTGGCACAGTGCCGGGAGATCGGCGTGGGCAAGATCGCCACGGTCATGGGCCGGTACTATGCCATGGACCGGGACAAGCGCTGGGACCGGGTGGAGGCGGCTTACGACGCCATGGTGTACGGCGAGGGCGCCGTGCAGAATCCAGACCCGGTGGCCGCGGTACGGGAGTCCTATGACCGGGGCGTCACCGACGAATTCGTGGAACCCGTGGTCTGTGATGCCGAGGGCACCATCTCCGACAATGACAGCGTGATCTTCTTCAACTTCCGGCCCGACCGGGCCCGGGAGATCACCCGGACCCTGGTGGACCCGGAGTTCGACGGCTTCACCCGCCAGTTTTTCCCCGTGACCTTCGTGTGCAACACAGAGTACGACGCCTCCATGCCCAATGTGGAGGTGGCCTTCCCCCGGGTGACGGTGCGCAATGGCCTGGGGGAGTATCTCAGCCAGATGGGCATGACCCAGCTGCGGATCGCGGAGACGGAGAAGTACGCCCATGTGACCTTCTTCTTCAACGGCGGGTCTGAGACTGTGTTTCCCGGTGAGGACCGGGTACTGGTGCCCTCCCCCAAGGTGGCCACCTACGATAAGCAGCCGGAGATGAGCGCGGCGGAGGTGACGGACAAGTGCGTGGAGCGCATTGAGTCCGGCGCCTATGACGTGATCATTCTGAACTTTGCCAACTGCGACATGGTGGGCCACACCGGCGTCTATGACGCGGCGGTGAAGGCCGTGGAGACCGTAGACAGCTGCGTGGGCCGGGTGGTGGACGCCACACTGAAGATGGGCGGCATCGCCATGATCACCGCCGACCACGGCAACGCCGAGCAGATGGCGGAGCCGGATGGCAGCCCTATGACCGCCCATACCACCAATCCCGTACCTTTCATTCTCTGCGGCGCGGGGACCGAGCTGCGCCCCAACGGCCGCTTGGCGGACATCGCCCCCACCATGCTGGACGTGATGGGCCTGGCCTGTCCAGAGGAGATGGACGGCAAGACGCTGATCGTGAAGTGACCAATTTCTGAGAGAAAAGAGACCGCTGGAAAGCGGTCTCTTTTTGTATAATTCCTGGAAATCCTGCCCATACTTCCCTCAGACCCAAGATCGAGGGAGGTATGATACATGGCAAATAAAGTCAAATCCCTGCTGGGCGGGCCAGGCTTTTACGCGGTCCTAGCCCTGTGCGTCCTGGCGGTGGGCGTGGGCGGCTACTTTCTGCTGTTTGGGGAACCGGCCCAGACGGAAGCGCCCACCGGCCCGGACACGGCAGCCTCCGCACCGGTGGAGGACCTGCCGGAGCACGAACCGGTGGTGGAGACCGTGCCTCCGGAGGAACCGGAGGAGGAGACGGAGCCCGTCGTCATGCCGGAGGTGACCATCCCGGTGGATGACACGCCCGTGGTGGCAGAGGAGCCCCATGTGGTGGTCCTGCCCATCCAGGGAGAGGTGCTGACGGCATTCTCCGTGGACCAGCTGCTGTACAATGAGACGCTGGACGACTGGCGGACCCACGACGGGGTGGATATCGCCGCGGCGGAAGGCGATGCCGTCCTGGCCGCCTGCGCCGGGACGGTCTCCTCCATCACCGACGATCCCCTGATGGGCACCACCGTGGTGATCCAGCACAGCGGCGGCTATGAGACCACCTATGCCAATCTCCAGGTGGAGCCCGCCGTGGAGACGGGCGACACGGTGTCCGCCGGGCAGACCATCGGCGCAGTGGGAACCACCGCCGCGGCGGAGGCCGCCCAGGGCGCCCACCTGCACTTCTCCGTTGCAAAGGATGGGGAAGCTGTGGACCCGGACGCATTTCTCAACAGCTGACGCAGCAGCGGCGGAACGGCAAAGGC
>NZ_KI271693.1:0-464 GCF_000469445.2 Oscillibacter sp. KLE 1745
GTCCTGGCCGCGGCCATGGAGATCCCGGAGGAACAGCTGCGGGAGCTGCGCGGCAGGTGCGTCCAGGAGGTGAAGAAGACCCACGGCATGATCTCTCTGGATGATGCGGTGGAATATCAGAATGGCGGGGACGGGGTGTAGATGGCAGGCGAATCCACCGAAGCAAGGCAAGGTGGAGCAACGAAAAGCTCCCCGCCAGTCTTGGCGGGGGGCAGAGAACGTGAATGGAACAGTCCATGCTTCAAAAAAGATACAGCTCCCGCAGGTAGTGGGCCTGCCCTTCTGAGATCTCGCCGCTCCACTGGGCGGAGTTGATACTGCCGTACAGCTCACACCACAGGCAGTCCAGATAGGAAACATGCTCCGCCAGCCCTTTCTAATAGGCATCCAGATCCCGCTGGAGCGACGCGGGCGGTCCTGCTCATCGAGCGGCTCCAGTTCCTCAGCTGGCAGGGAGCCGCTCT
>NZ_KI271693.1:564-776 GCF_000469445.2 Oscillibacter sp. KLE 1745
ATCAGAATGGCGGGGACGGGGTGTAGATGGCAGGTAAAGATGCCGAGTCATGACAAGCCAGAACAACGAAAAGCCCCCCGCCATGACTGGTGGGGGGCGGAGAACGTGAATGGAACAGTTCATGCTTCAAAAAAGATACAGCTCCCGCAGGCAGCGGGCCTGGTCTTCTGAAATCTCTCCGCTCCACTGGGCGGAGTTGATACTGCCGTACA
>NZ_KI271693.1:876-1627 GCF_000469445.2 Oscillibacter sp. KLE 1745
TCCAGATAGGAAACATGCTCCGCCAGCCCTTTCTGATAGGCGTCCAGATCCCGCTGGAGCGACGCGGGCAGGTCCTGCTCATCGAGTGGCTCCAGTTCCTCAGCTGGCAGGGAGCCGCTCTCTCCACAGCCGGAACCACCCACATAGAACTCTGCCATATCGTCCAGCCGCAGGCAGGCCAGACGGCGGTGCTCTGTGCGGAGATGACCGCAGCCGCAGTCAATGTCGATGATCCCATCTCCGTGCCAGATACAGAAGTCCTCATCGTCCCTCCCGGTCAGCAAGTTCGTGGGCGTGTGGCCCACGATGCAAATGGCGTCCGGGTAAGGACTCCCACTCTCCACGGACACACGGCCCCAGATGCGGGTCTCGCGGTCAGAGCTGGGACAGCCGTGGACAAGGTTGAACTTTTGCGTACCGACTACAATGTCCAGATGGTCAGGCAGGCTGGCGAGAAAACGCAGGATCATATTCCGCTCATGGGGCGTCCGGTGATAGAGCAGTTCCCGGTAGGTGGGCGAACCACCATTCTGCCGCCACAGGTCCCGCGCGCCGTACTCATTATGAGCGCCAAGAGTATCCAGACACATCTGCTCATGGTTGCCCAGGAGCATGGTCATGTTGGGCGCGGCCATGATCCTCTGAAGGATATCCACGCCCATGGCACCCCGGTCGATCACATCCCCGAGGATGTACAGGCGGTCGCTGTCAGAAAGCTGGATCAGATCCAGCAGCCGCTCAAATTTATCAA
>NZ_KI271693.1:1727-20502 GCF_000469445.2 Oscillibacter sp. KLE 1745
GTCCAGCCGCAGGCAGGCCAGACGGCGGTGCTCTATGTGGAGATGTCCGCAGCCGCAGTCAATGTTGATGATCCCATCCCCGTACCAGATGCGGAAGTCCTCATCGTCCCTCCCGGTCAGAAAGTTCGTGGGCGTGTGGCCGACAACGTAAACGGTGTCCGGGTAAGGGCTCCCGTTCTTTGCGGACACACGGCCCCAGATACGGGTCTCGCGGTCAGCACCGGGACAGCCGTGGACAAGGTGGGCCTTTTGAGTACCGGCTACAATGTCCAGATGGTCCGGCAGACCGGCGAGAAACCGCAGGATCATATTCCGCTCATGGGGAGTCCTGTGGTAGAGCAGTTCCCGGTAGGTGGACGCTCCGCCGTTCTGCCGCCACAGGTCCCGCACGCCGTACTCATTATGAGGACCAAGGGTATCCAGACACATCTGCTCGTGGTTGCCCAGGAGCATGGTCATGTTGGGCGCTGCCATGATCTTCTGAAGAATATCCACGCCCATAGCGCCCCGGTCGATCACATCCCCGAGGATGTACAGGTGGTCGCTGTCAGAAAGTTGGATCAGATCCAGCAGCCGCTCAAATTTATCAAGCTCTCCATGAATGTCCGATACACAATAGATCATGGACCTCCCCCCTCCTCTCTGAATGAACTGACTGAATCTTACCATAGCTTGTGGAGGGGTACAAGTTTTTCTCCACTCCTCACCTCAAAAGCTGCGCCGCTTAAACAATAAAAAGGCTCCGCCAGTGAACTGCACCCCCAGAGATAGACAAAGGTGATAAAATAAAAAAAGGGGGAGTAAACATGCCAAAAGGAGTGCCAAATCGAAGATACAGTGCGGAATTCAAAGTAAAGGTAATCGAAACAATGCGGGCGGAAGGGCCGGAAGGTTTCTCTGTTGAACGACGAGGGCACAGCGGATCGGCCGTCCTCTGAAACGGGTAAGCCAGGACCGTGAGAAAAAGCTGCTGGCTCAAGTACAGCGATTAGAGGCAGAAAATCGATACCTAAAAAAATTGCGGGCCTTGGTTTTGGAAGACGAGCAGCGCCAGCGCAAAAAGCGCGGGTGATTCAAGAACTGAGGCCAGAAATCCCTTTGAAGATGCTGCTGTCCGTTGCTCACCTGTCAAGGCCCACATTTTATGATGAGATAAAGCGGATGAAGAAGGGGGACAAGTGCGCATCCGTAAAAAGAGAAATCCAAGCAATTTTTAAAGAACACCGGGGCAGATACGGTTACAGGCGAATCACAGCGGAGCTGGAAAACAGGAAGATTCATTGTAATCACAAGGTAGTCTCCAGACTGATGAAGGAGCTTGGGTTGGTGTGCCGAGTTCGGATGAAGAAATATCGTTCTTACAAGGGCGAGATGGGACAAATTGCGCCAAATCTGCTGGAGAGAAACTTTGAGGCAGAACAGCCAAACGAAAAAATGGTAACAGACGTCACAGAATTTCATCTTTTCGGGCAAAAACTCTACTTATCTATCCTGCTTGATCTGTAAGCCGGGACATTGTAAGCTACACGATTTCAGATCGTCCGGACCTAAAGATGGTGACCTCCATGCTGGAGAAAGCGTTTCATAAAATTCCGGATGGGACAAATCTGATTCTTCACTCGGACCAAGGCTGGCATTACCAGCATAGAAAGTATCGGGACATGTTGAAAGGCAAGGGCATTCGGCAAAGCATGAGCCGAAAGGGGAATTGCCTGGATAATGCTGTCGTGGAAAATTTCTTTGGGCTCCTCAAATCGGAGCTGCTATATCTGCAAAAGTTTGCGTCCATAGAGCAGTTTAAAACAGAACTGGTCTCCTATCTTGAATACTATAACAACCGAAGAATCAAATTGAGCCTGGGTGGTCTGCCTCCAGCCGTTCATAGATACAAAGCCCTTGGCGCTGCTTGAGCCAGTCGTAGTTGTCCAATATTTTGGGTGCAGTTCACAGAAACAGCCAGGGCAAATTGATAACAATCTGATAACTGTGGTCAAGCCGGGTAGCTTTTCGCCAGAGGGCGGGATATTGTGTGTAGCTAAAAGGAGGCGAAAGGCCATGGCAAAACGCAGACTATCCGGAGACGGTATGGTCCGGAAAAGAGAGGGCGGGCGCGGGGAGGGGCGCATCGTGGTGGGCCACAAGGAAAACGGCGACTCCATCTTCCGGTATGTCTACGCCGACACGCAAAAGGAATTGACCGTCAAACTGCGGCAGCACATCGACATCTATCAGGGTGTCGACCTGACCAATCAGAGCAGGATGACCTTGGCGGAGTGGCTGGATCAATGGCTGGAAAATATCGCTGGCACCATTCGGCCCACTACGCTGGCCCGATATCAGGGGGCAGTACGCATTCACATTGATCCCCACTTAGGCGGCAGCAAACCCATTACCCAAGTCACAGGGAAGAATGTTCAAAAGTTGTATGATGCCCTGGCCAGTCATGAAAATCAAATCACGGGGAAGGCGTTGGCCAGCAGCACCATCCGCGGAATCCACTCCATGCTCCACGAGGCATTGGATGCGGCGAAACAGGCTGGACTGATTCCGTGGAACCCAACAGAAGAAATTCCAGCGCCAAAATTCACCTGTAAGTCAAAACAAATTCTAACAGATGAACAGCTGGATACCTTTGTGGAGGCCATCCAAAAGGGCGACGTCTGGCATGACTTCTTCTACACGGAACTCACCACCGGCCTGCGCCGGGGCGGGCTCTGCGGCCTCAAGTGGGAGGACTTCGATGAGGCGGATGGCACCCTCAAGGTACGCCGCGCTGTTGTCCATCAGGAGAGAGGCAGCGAACTGACCACATGGGATACCAAGACTGCTGCCGGCACCCGCACACCATCATCCTGTCGCCCAGCACAGCGGAACTTCTCAGGGAGCGGCAGAAGTCTGCCGTAACTGAGTGGATATTCCCTGACCCGCTGAGGCCGGAACAGCCCACCCGCCCCGGCACTGCCTATAACCGGATGAAATCTCTGCTGAAGGCAGCAGGACTCCCTGACCTTCGTTTCCATGATTTGCGGCATACCTTCGCCACCAACGCCCTGGCCTACGGGATGGACATCAAGATGCTGTCCACCATCCTGGGCCATGTGTCCTGCGCCACCACGCTGAACACCTACCCCCATATCACCGATGAGATGAGGCAGCAGGCGGCGGTGAAAGTCGACCAGGGCATCGCGCCAAGGCGGAAAGCAAACCACACGAGGAGAAGCCCAAGGAATGCACCATGACCACCTTCCAGGCGAGGAAACGATGGAGCCGAAAGGCAAGCTGAATGACAGAGAACCGGCCCACCGGGAGAGAGAAATCCCCGGTGGGCCGGTTTTCGCTGTCTGCGGACAAACATGTGGTCAAGAGGTACTTGACCGGATAAAGGTACCAGAATTTGTGCCGGGAATGGGACTGTTTGAGCGATAATGGGCCATCTTGGAGAAGAATAATTGAGTGTGCCTAACCTGTGCTGACACAGACAAAGAAGAGAGCCACAGATACAGAGAAACGCGGCAAGCGGCAATTCTCACCATATTTGGCCCCATGAGCCATTGTGTGCTCTTGATAGATGGTGGCACCTGTGCCCCTTAAGCCATTTATAAAGCGGCATGGGCGGTTTGCGAGAGAAGTCCTGCTGCCGCTGAAAACACGTCAGGACTACGACCTTGCCCACAATGGATGAGGTGTTCGCTCTTCACCAAATCGTGGGGAGTACATCAACAAGACGAAAGATAACAAGGAAAAGCGTGGATTACCGGGAGCAGCGGAAGAGGCACCAGCCAGTGCTGTGGGACAGATTAGGGCTACTTTCCGAAGGCTTACGAGAGACGAAAAGAAAAGCAGGATAAAGAAGTCGTCTTCCCTGAAGGCCTACTCCCACAAGAAAAAAGCAAGGGTCATGCCACAGAAAAAATACTATCGTGGACAAAAGTGCCTCTCCTTTCTTCCGAATGTCAGAGCGGGAGAGGCTTTTTTGCAGACGAATACCCTCAAGAATTGCGCCGCAAAATAAAGAATAAGCCTGGGCTCAGTTCAAAACGCAATGGATAACAATCTGAAAACTCTGCCCGGTTGGGATGGCTGTTAAGGTCAGGGATGGTATTGTGTGTCATTGACAAGGAGGTGATACGATGTACGAATACATGAGAGGACTGTACCAGCAATTCTTCAAGGAGCCAGACTTTCCAGAGTTGCGGCAGGAAATCAACGAAATCCATCAGGCATTGACTGAGGGCAAGGCCAGGCCGGAATGCTGCAGTCTTCTGAAGTTGGCGGCTCTGGAAGATGAGTTGCGGGATGAAGTCCCCCTCGCCAGCTTCGCCGCGGATTTCCGCCTGGCGCAAGGCATTATCAGCGAACTAAGTATAGAGACGCCTACTCCTTCGCAGAGGAAGAATGCCGGAAGGGGCAGTTCGCAGAACAGAGGAGGGATGACTGATGGCAAAGAAACGAGCCAATGGCGAGGTAGCATCCGCGAGCGGAAGGATGACCGCTGGGAGGGCGGGTACACGTCAGGACACGACCGACGACAGGAAAACCATCTACAAGAACGTCTTAGGCACGACCTAGGGTGAGGTCAAAGAAAAGTAGAAGAAGGCAATCGCAGACAGACAGCAGTTGGATGTCACCAGGGTACCTACCTACACGGTCAAGAGCTGGATCAAGCTATAGTATGAAGTCTACGCCGAGCCGAGACTGCGGAAAAAGACAAAGGGCTATTATCTGATCTACATCAACAAACTTTGTCCATGAATTGGGAGACATCAAGCTGGACAAGCTCACCACGGTCCGAATTCAAAAGTTCTACAACGGTCTCCGGAAGAACGGGCGGGTACAGCGATACCAGCATATCCAGCTGAACAACTGCCTAGAGCAGGTGGTGACGGAGCGGCTGATCCTGGGGAACCCCGCCAGGGGCTGTAAACTGCCGAAGATGGAAAAGCGGGAGATGAAGATCCTGCCGGAAGAGAAGATCCGACCCTATCTGATGGAGGCGGACAAGCGGGGATTACTGGCTCCGTTCTGTCTGGAGCTGACCACGGGAGTGCGGCGGGGAGAACTGCTGGTCCTTCTTTGGACGGATCTGGACGTGGAGAACCGAACCATCTCCATCACGAAGCAGGTGACCCGCACCAAAGGAGAACTGGTGGTGAGCCAGCCCAAGACCCATAATTCCATCCGCATCCTGCCAGTCTCGCAGCAGGCGGTGGAGCTGCTGGTGGAGGAGCACAAGAAGCACCTGGGAAATCCCCACATGTTCCCGTCGCCCAAGACGGGAGGAATGTTCGATCCGGATTCCTTCCGGCACACCCATAAGAAGATCCTGAAAACCATTGGTGCGGAACATATTCGGTTCCACGATCTCCGGCATACCTTCGCAACGCTGTCTCTCAAGAACGGAGTGGATGTGAAGACCCTGTCCAGCACCCTGGGGCATTACAGCGCGAGCTTCACCCTCAGCACGCTGGACATGATGCGAGAAGCAGCGGATACCATGGGAGATGTGATAGGAAAAGCGATGAAAAAGATGCAGGTGCTATAGTGCACCTGCATCTTTTTCAAAAAGTACATATTGGCTATCTATAAATATCTCTTCTCAATATATTCAATCAACTCTTCTTTCTGGGAGATGGAGCTATTTTTTACGGTTTGTAAAAGGGCCCGATAGAAACTCTTAGACTCTTGCCCGGAACTTCGATAAATAATTTCGACGAGCTGGTCAAGACCTAATTCATTGAAAGAATCAAATTTTGATTTTTCTGTAGCTTCTATTTTACCTATGGTATCTCTAAGGCATGATAGCGACACATAGTTTCCTAATAAAGCCCATCCATAGAAGAGGATATACAATAAATAATAACTGATTATGAATGTTACAACATAAAATATGGGCACTGGTGGAGATGGGAAATTAGTTAACAAAAGTAGGAATATTCCTACAAATATAATAATACACAAAACAATGTCATAGGCAAAGTGAGAAAACGTTTTGAGAATTTCAGGAAAAGAATTATCCTGCAAATCGTTAATTGTTCGGATTTCTTTAGAGGTAAACATAGAAAGCGCTATAGCCATACCAGCGATAGAGACTCCTAGAAGTCCAATTAGACCGCCGATTAAAGTAAGAAGCAAGGATTTGATAGACTCGATGTTTAATAGTAATACAGAGTGAAAATCAATCAACAGCAAGAAGACAATAAATAAAACTGAACACCATACTGTTTTTATTACCTCTGGTTCTTTAAGATTAACTTTCCGTTTCCAAAAATCTTTCATGATATAGCACCAATCTACAATCCGTATTATGAAACGAAAGCCGTATATACGAACTATTTTCAGGATAATAGTTCAGTAAACGCATCTTTACAAGCATCTTTAAAATCGCCAAGGAGATCGTTAATTACTTTTTTGAAAGGCTTAGCTTCTTCTGAAGAAAATTTCCGACCTGTTTTGGACACTGCAGTCACTTTAATATAACCATTTTTGTTCGCTTCTTCTGGAGAAAGTGCCTGATGAATCCCCTGCAATTTATTTAACTCTTCATCAATCAAAGTGGAATCCAAATTTAGACCAGATTCCCCAGTTGATTGAAATGTAACATCCATACGGGTTACATTTGCCTGGTCCATATTTTCTAATCGACCTTCTCCTAATTCTTGCAAATGATTTAATAATTCTTGAGCGGGATTTGGTGGTTGAATTTTAAATTGTAGTTCCTTAATTTTGCCAATTTCGCCTAATGCCTCTTTTATATCGTCTAGGCCAATTCCTTTCGAGCACAAACTAATTGTGAAATACATTTCTGGTTCGAAGTCGTCTAAGCCAAGATTAATTACATGTACAAACGCTTCTAAGAATTCTTTATAACCAAAACGATTTGTTGTATTATATCCGATTAGTTCATGATCCAAATCAAAATAAAAACGAATGACCTCTGTGTTTTCGACGCCTTTAGGAACAAGTTCTTTTGTTTCTTCTAGTAAAGAATTATAGCGCAGAATACTTTTTTTTATACAGCCAGCCTTCGGCATAGCTCATATCTTCATCTATACTAAGAGTGCGTAACTGATATTCCACTTTTTGAGAGACGTGAATACCGTCATCACCTATAAAAAAGCTCTCTTTATCCCAATGGCATTCTTGCCTTAAACTCTCTGAGAGAGCAAGTTTTAATTCTATACGTTTTTGGGGATCTTTATAAATTTTATAAATTTCTTCAGATGCAAGATTTAATTTGGCAAAATATAGCGTAGTACTCATAAACAATAGCTCTCCATTCGCCAATAATGTAAATTGATCTAAACAATAATTGTAAGAATTTGCTATAATTATATACTAAACGAGGCTTTTTGTAAATCAGAATTAAAACTATTAGGTAAAGAGATATAATTTGGTATGCTACCAATAATATCTGAGGTTATCGCCGTATTGGTCAGTGTATTGGTCGGAGAAAAAGTTGAAAATTTTAGCGCACTTTTTCTCACTCATTAAAAAAGTTCCTGATTTTTGCGAAATCAGGAACTTTTTTGGTGGAGACTGCAGGAATCGAACCAGCGACCTTCTGCGTGTAAACAGCTCTATGAAACTTTTTTTGATTGTTTCCGGCGGTTTTTAATCATTTCTGCTCCATTTCAATTGTTTCCCGGGCGTGATTTACTGCGCAAAATCCGCTTGTTCCACAAACTCCTGTGGTACAAGCTGTGGTCTGACTCTGTTATGTCGGCTAAAGTTCCGATTACTTATTAGTGAAAAAAGAACATCCCAATCCCCAGGGGCAAGCGGACAAAAAGATGGACTGGAAAAAGGCGGAAGAGATGTATTCTTACGAAGAAAGGAAAAGCAATGGTACAGTTTAGTCCGGAAGAAAAAGCGGAGGTATCATTTCTATATGGGTGAGATCTGCTCAGCCGTGGAAAATACCCTTTGGCGGGATTTTCATGCGGGCTTGCTCATCGTCAAATGGGTTATTGACATTAGGAGTTCCTTATCCCCGCTGGCTGAGAAGCGGCGAGTATCCGATCGCCAGTTTAGACTGGGAAGGGCGTTACCGCTGGTAGGGCTAAATTCAAAGCTTGGAGCAGGCTGAACTCACTTGCTCCATGTCTCAAAGGAGGTCACTTCCCCGACAATGCAGTCTGCGTAGGAAGGACGGTTGAAGAACGAGCTGTTTTACGGGAGTTTCTAGGAAAGCACATCTGTTTTCTAGTTCATTAGCAGTGTAGATCCCTGCATGAATATGGTATAACGATGGCAGAATCAAGCTATCCTTGGGGGCGATGAGATCTGCCACATACAGGCGCACCTTGAAACTCCCCATTTAGGTCCAACTTCTTGTTCGCATCTCCCTGGGCTCCAATACTCAAAATTTGTACCGCAGTAAAGTGTATAGGAGGTGAGTAAACCAACTGGAGTGGGCTTTTATCTTTGCTCGGGATTGTTATAAAGCCTATATCTAACCCACGCGGTACGCAAGACTGTCAGGAAAAGCTGTTCATATCTGAAATTCCCAGATTTCAATACAAGGCCTAGTTCCAGCTGTTCGATGGGCTACAGTTCCAGCACGCCAGGAGCGATATCTTGCCACGCCTGATTTTTGCCGCCAACTACTGCAATGTCTACCATAAACTTCCATACGGCTTATTAACCCTTGGATATACGTTCCGCGCCAGATCGCTGGCAGTCACTTAATTCAACAGGATTTACAGCGGAATGCCTCCTGTTTGCAGATTTTATAGCTTCTTGCAGTACGGTTTCCGTCTGTTCACCAGACAGCAGTTGTTCGGGATCAATACGAACGGCACTTACTCTGCTTTCCAGGTAAGCCTACACTTACCTTTGTACCATGGCGGAATAGCTTCCAGAGAGAATTAGGTGAGGTAAAGTCTCATTAGCCGCCAGTTCTTTCAGATTCAGCTTGCTTTTCGCACCTTTTCTGATGAGGCATCTAAGATATACCAGTAGTCCGGAACCACCAGTCAGCAGCGGTAAATGTCAAAATTTTCTACAGTCTGTGCCCCGTTTCCATAGTGCGCCCATTGACCAGCTATGACGGATACAACACCGTACACCAGCTGCTGGTCAGTTCCAGCGCTACTTTTCCGTTTCCAGTACCATCCAACAAAAAGCCTGTAGTCCGGCTTTGCAAAAATGACGCGGCTTTACTGCCGGTAAAATTATTGGCAATGCAGCCTATCCAGAGCTGGTTGTCATTCCAAGCCGCAATTTTCCTTTAGTAATGGTGTCGCCAGCGACTTTAAGCCGGCAGCTGCACGCCCGTATTTAAGCATGGAGCTTACGCCAAATCGTATTTCTGCTAATTCCCAGCCGCCTTGCCGCAGCGGACTGGTTCATGTTTTCCTCCATCAGTACATGCTGAATAATATCCCGCTCAATTTCCTCCAGCGGTTTTGTGATATCAATTCCACTGTAATTCAAGTATTCCGTCTCCTCCGGGGGAATAGTATTGTCATTTAAAAGCAGGGTCTGTGCCTCTTTCAGAGTAATCTGTGCTCCCTGTGCGGTCAACACTAATTGCTGAATAAACGTTTTTAACTGGGATAAATTGGTATTCCAATGCTGCTGTTCCAGCAGAGCCACGACCCCTTCTTCAAATCCCCGGATACTCTTTTGATATTCTTGATTTGCCGCAGTTAAAAAAATCTGTGAGAAGTCCGTAATGGAATCAGGAAATTCCCGTAGAGGTGCCAGGATTACATGGAGAGACGAAATCTTCTGGTACAACGGATACAAGAACTGGTCATTGGACAGAAGATGGTGGATCCTATTCGTTGCCGAAGCGATAATAAAGTGCCGCTGATCCGCAGCAGAATCAACTATGTAGGCGCTCAACTCCTGCTGCAGTTCTATTGGAAGTAAGTGAATGTTCTCCAGATATAATGTGCATCCGTTTTCATTCAAAGGTGATGCAGTTTTATCCAAAAATGCATTCCAGCGTTTCCTGGTCAGTAGGTTGCAGCGCACAAAGATGAACGGAGCCATTGGCTCCTTGCGCAGGCCATGCAAATAATAGGCCAGACTGCTTTTTCCGGTACCATATTCTCCTAAAATCAACACAGGCGGCGGAGACACGGATGCGGTGACAATCTCCGCCACCGCTTGTACCCGTGGGTTATTCTTTTGAAGAGTATTGATAAATTCCGGGGACAGTGTCACTGAAAGCGGTTTTTCGATGGTAATGTCTGCCTGGGAGGCATATCCCTTATGAATCAGTGAAATGAAGAACAGGAAGCAGTCCTGATTGCGATAAGAAACCCTTTTGCCGATAATTTCGATTCCCTGTGTTCCGATTTTTTTACAGCCCCTATCGGTGGACTGCTGCAAAAGCACCGGAATAAATAGCAACAACTCTTTTTTAAAGGTTTGATGATCGGTAATCTCAAACGCGCGATTGTCAACAATTACGTTGCCTATCTGGTCCATCAGGATAATCCGGAATTTTAAATTATCAATAACTGTCTGAAAAATCTGAGTGATCTCCTGCCCCTTTTCCATCAACTCCGAATAATAGATGGCTGCAATAACGGACTGGCGGATACAATCCTCTGATGACAGAATTAGGAGTCCCCGAAGTCCGTTTGCCATAGCAGCATTTACGGAAGGTACATCCCCAATAATCAAAGAAAATCCCCGGTCAGCCAGTTCCGCCACCCGTTCCTTAACTTCTGCGTAGCGCACCTCGTAAATCTCCGTGTTTTTCAGTTGAAGCACTTCAAATACTTTTTTGACGGAATTAATAATGCTGGAATATCCGACCACCGCCACACGCTGATCGCTGAATCCCGGTTGGTTAATAGCCCGCAGGATATCCAATAAGGATACATCTACTTCCACCACCGGCACAGAGGTAAACTGCCGAAGAATCGCCGCAATTGCACCACGAGTAATGATTGCGTCAAAGGCGTTAGGTGGATAGGAGTTAAAAATAGAGATTGCCGTAAACTCATCTCCGGTATGCATCTCAAAATCCACCGTAGGAAACTCTTGGATGACGGGCGCGGCAGTCTCTTGGAAGGACAAATATGGGGCAATGATTAATATACGGAATCGTTTCATGGGCCTCCTCCCTCCATTTTTATTCGATTCAAATTGTAGCATATAGCAGGTTTTGTGGCAAGTAAAATCTTATTTGAGTTAATATTGCTACAAAATATAGCATTATTTTGCAACACATACCTTGATGAATGCTATTTCTCTCTGTAAAATTACGGTATAAAGCAATCTGCGCAGCATCATTTTTGTGCATTTTGCTCACTCGAATACAATGCCATTTAAAAAATGGAGGAGGGCCAAGATGGACTTGAGCTGTGATTATCTGAAAATGAAACACCCGATCGCCCAAAAGGCGCTATATGCGCTGCTGGAAGTCAAGGATTCGGACCTTCGTTTGGATACGGTATATCAGGGAAACCACGCTGTAGACCAGGGAATCCACATCGGTGGCACCTTCTCTGAACTGATTCCACTGATCGCGCTTTTTTACGGAGGTTTCATTCATGTAAATGTGGAAGACCCCACTGCTCGTGAAAGTGACATCTACGTACAGAGCAAGGGACACGGTATAGCCGGTATGGCATCGGTCTTTTCGGATTTTGGTTTCTTTGACAGAGCGCTTTTGGAGAATTCCCGCGGAAGTGACAGCGATCTGAATGGACATCCTGGCCCTATCCTGCCAGGAGTACATATCGCGACGGGACCTTTAGGGCAGGGCATCAGTGCCGCTGTCGGCTTTGCCATGGCGCAGAAAATAGAGGGTGTTGGGCGGACATTCTGCCTGATGGGAGACGGGGAACTGCAGGAGGGCATTCCATGGGAGGCATTCATGTTTGCCTCTGCCAAAAATCTGAACAATCTGTGCATTCTCATCGATCACAACTATGGACAAAACGATGACTCTCACCGTCTCATGCTTTCCATGGGTAGCTTGCGAGAAAAATTGGAGAGCTTTGGTTTTGATGTTTTGGATGTCAACGGTCAGGAGTACGAGCCGATTTACCATGCGTTGGAGCACTTCCAGCATCGGATCGACAGCCGCCCCATGGCCATCATCTCTGAATGCCGCAAGGGTGAAGGTGGTTTCTCCAAAGCCACCGAGAGTCACAAGACCACCGTGGGGCAGGATCTGGCGGAATGGGAAATCCATCAGCAGACGCTCCGCAGGGAAACCCGCATTAAAAACTTGTGTCATTTTCTACAGGCTGCAAAGGTGCGTGCGCCGGAGGAATATGAGCAACTCCTGCACTGGGCTTCCAAGATGGGGATTGATGTACAGCAGGATGAAAATGGCCCTGTGGGTGTTATACGCCGCTATTCTCAACGCCGCACCAAACGGGCTGCTCCCCGAGACAAGACTCTGCATTACCAGGAGCGCGACCTACCCGATCCCAAAATCGGAGATAAGCTGCAGTGCAGCAAAATTGCCGCGGATATGGTAGCAGCCTTTTCCAGAGACCCGAAAATGATTACTTTGGACGCGGATATGGGCCTGATCTCTGGTCTTCAGCCCGGTATGCTGAAACATGCTGGAAACCGCGGCATCAATGTAGGCATTGCTGAATCCAACATGAGTGGCATCGCCGAGGCCTTTGCCGCAAAAGGCTATAACGTCTGGCACTCCACTTTTGGCGTCTTTTTTGACTGGCGAGTTTTGCGCCGGATTACGGTCAGTCAGCAAGAGCGAATGGAATCAATTTCCAAAAGTGACGGCTGGCTGTCCGAGGGCCATCAGCTGGATATTACATTGTTCTCTACCGCTAGCAACATTGACACCGGTGTTAACGGCGCCACCCATATGAGCATCGACGATGTTACCGCGCTTATGCAGCTGCCTCACTTGCGGGTAATCGATGTAGCCTGTCCCCGAATGATGGTGGCGGTCATGAAATGGATTGCCAAGGGTAGCAAGGGGCTGGTGCTACTTCGGCTCACACGAGCCGCTTCTGAAACCATTTACCCTGAATCCCTGCAATTTGAATACGGAAAGGGCTATGTCCACGGAGATCCTCATGCGGACACCGTCATCATCACTAGTGGCCGAGGCATTTATGAGGGACTCAACGCCCAGAAGGCGTTACGGGAACAGGGACGCGAGATCGCCGTGGTGGACATGCCTTCCTTTGATGCAGATCTGGCTGCGCAGCTGACCCAACAAGGCAAACGAATCCTATTTGCCGAACAGAATAACGGTTTCCTGTTTGCCTCTTATCTGGACGAAATGTACCGGCGAGGAATCGCTTGGTCGCCGGAAAAGATTACCACCCTCAGCACCCGCACCAGAGAGCGAAAAGCACGGCATCTGCACTCCGGAACCTATACACAGCTGGCAAAACTCTGTGGCCTGTCTGCAGAGGATCTTGTAAATACGATCACATTTGAAATGTAAAGGAGGGCGCATATGGGCTTTGACATGAATGCTTTTTCCCTGGCAGGGAAAAAAGCCATTGTTACAGGTGGCGCAAAAAAGACCGGCCTGTGTTATGGTATGGCTGTCGCACTTCATGACGCCGGTGCAGAGATTGTCATTCTGGACGCAAATTCACAGGTTGAAAACACGGTGGCAGAATTGGGTGGCGCCAAATCTGGATACCACGCCGTGGTAGCAAATCTATTGGACCTCAACGATCTCAGCAACGGGTTTCAGCAAGCGATTTCAGCTCTGGGTGGACGGCTGGATATTCTGGTCAACGGTGCCGGACTTCAGTATCGCTGCCCCTCCGAGGAGTTCCCCGAGGACGCTTGGGATCGCATTATGGGGGTCAACATCAAGGGCGTTTTCTTTATGAGCCAGCTGGCTGGCAAGGTGATGCTGAAACAGGGCAAGGGAAAAATTATCAACATCGCCTCCACCAATTCTTTCATCGGCCTGCGGAACATGCCGGCGTATGTCTCCAGCAAGGGCGGCGTCAAACAATTGACCATGGCGCTCTCCTCTGAGTGGAGCGGTCGCGGCATCAATGTCAACGCCATTGCTCCCGGCTACATGGACACCGAAATGAGCAAGGATCTGCAGCAGATGGAACAGGGCAAACAGCTCACTAAGCGGATCCCTATGGGAAGATGGGGGCATCCCGAGGATCTGATGGGTACTGTCGTATTTCTGGCCTCATCTGCTTCCGACTACATTAGTGGTGTGACGCTCCCGGTGGACGGAGGTCATTTGGCAAGTTAAGGAGGTGGGTAAATGGCCATTCGTAAGCGCAACGATTTCATTTTAAGCATTCTCTCTTTTGCAATTGGATTGTTCCTGTTCGCATCAGAATCAACTGTTAGTGGTGTCATGCTGTTTGTCGGACTTCCCTTTCTGGCGGAACCCCGCACCTTTATTCAAGGCATCGGTATTCTGCTGATGGTATTCAGCATCCCTCTGTTTCTCAAATCAATCAGTCTGAAGGGTGAGCGGGACTCTGGCAAATTCAGGTTGAAAAAGGAAACGATCATTACTCTGATTGCGCTGCTCCTTTTCGTTCCCGCCTATGAACTAATCGGTTTTCCCATTGCTTCTTTCCTGCTCACTTTCTGTCTGAGCGTTGTGTATGGTCTTTGTGAAGAATCGCAGCGGGAGGAGCATGAACGTACCAGCAAAAAAAAGTTCTATCTTATCCGGTTTGTCTATTCTCTTGTTGTCGTAACCGTTCTGGTCCTCGTATTTACACAGATCCTGCATGTCAAGTTCTTCTGAGTCCGTTCTTTCCTACATTTCGTTATTTTGCTTAGGAGGAAAATTATATGAAAAAGAAAAATATCTTGGCACTGGCCTGCGTATTTCTTATGATGATCGGCATTCTGTCGGGCTGCGGTGGCGGTGAAGAAGCCGCTTACCCGGCGGAAGACATCTCGTGTCTGGTCCCCTACGCCGCTGGCGGCGGCACCGACAACATCGCCCGTGCTGTGGCGGCCAACATTGATCTACCTGTGTCCATCGCCTGCTCCGTTATGACCGGTGCCGGCGGTTATACCGGTTCACAAGAATTTTCCACACAGCCCGGCGACGGCTATCACATTATGTCTCAGAGTCCCCTGGACCTGATTTGCTACTATCTGACCGGTGTCAGTGAGGAAAAACTCTGGGAGAAGATGGAGCCGCTTCCCTGCATGGTAATCGATCCCGGCATCGTGGTTACCAATCCCAACAGCGGGATCAACAGTGTGGAGGATCTAAAAGCAATGGATCCCGCTGAACTGACTTGGGGATTCATCGGTGCCCGTCAGCAGATGGTCACCATCCAACTGCTCCAGGGGCTCGGCCTGGAAGGTGCCACCCAGGTTCCCTACGACAGCGGTGCTGACGCCATTACTGCCATCATGGGCAACCATGTTGATGTCAGTTTCATGCAGGTGGGCGATCTGGGCTCCGCCGTGGAATCCGGCAATGTGAAACCCCTGCTGATTGTGGACGAAAAGCGCTGTGAAATTTATCCCGATATTCCCTGCACAGAGGAACTGGGAATTGAAGCCACCGGCGCCCAGTATCGTGCCTTCTTCGCCACCAAGGACACCACTCCCGAGCAGATTCAGTATCTGAACGATAAGATGGCAGACCTTCAAGATGACCCCGATTATCTGGAGGCTCTGGAAGGCTTTGGCTTCCTGCCTGGCTTTATCCCGGCCGATGAGATGGGGGCGAAAATTGAAGAGTGGTACAACATCTTTGCTCCGATTTATGAGGAGTACCTCAAGTGACTCGCTTCTCACCCGCGCAAAGCAACGTCAAATCGCTCTCGCTGCTTGAAATATAGGAGGTGTCGTGAATGCAGCTATTTGCAGAGGGCTGGGCTTACCTCATGGCGAACCCAATGTCGTTTGTCTATATGACTGGAGGCATCCTGATGGGTATCATCTTTGGATGCATCCCTGGCTTGACGGCTGTTTTAGGCGTTACGTTGATGATTCCTTTTACCTACGCCATGTCTGCTGCGGAAGGCCTTTCCACTCTTATCGGCATTTATGTTGGCGGCATCAGCGGCGGCCTAATCTCTGCGTGCCTGCTGAAAATTCCCGGGACCTCAGCATCTCTTGTCACCACCTGGGACGGCTATCCCATGGTCAAGCGTGGCAAGCCGGAGGCTGCACTGTCTCTTGGTGTGTTTGCCTCCTTGATTGGTGGCACATTTTCTGCTATTGTCCTGGCGACCATAGCGCCGCAGCTATCCAAGGTCACATTAAAGTTCGGGCATTGGGAGTATTTTGCACTGATTTTTTTCAGTATCTGCGTAGTGCTCTCCATGGTCAGTTCTAGCGGAGCCAAAGGCGGAATCGGATTGTTTTTCGGCATGGCTATCGGCTCTGTGGGAATTGACCAGGTCACCGGCGTAAACCGGTTGATGTTTGGCCAGTGGCAGCTCAGTTCCGGCATTGGCCTGACCGCTTTTCTGATGGGGCTGTTTGCCATCAGTGAGGTTCTCAGCCAATCCGGTGAATTGTCCGGACTGCGGATAACAACCCGGGTGCGGCGTGTCCCCTTTATCCCCCCAAAGGATGAGCGGGATGAAATGTGGAAAGGCATCACCATCGGCTCTCTGTTAGGTACCTTCACCGGTATTTTACCGGCCGTGGGTCAGGATACTGCCACAGTGCTGGCCTATAACCAAACCAAAACCATGTCCAAGCACCCGGAAAAATTCGGAACCGGATATGCTGCCGGTATCGCAGCATCTGAGAGCTCCAATAACGCTGTCAACGGCGGAGCCCTGATCCCCTTGTGCTGCCTGGGGATCCCAGGCGACAACGTGACAGCTGCTCTGATTGGCGGTCTTATGATCCACGGTCTGCAGCCTGGACCCATGCTGGCGGTGGACGCCCCGGAGGTGATTGGATGCATTATGCTGGTGTATTTTCTGGCAAATATTGTAATGTATCTGATGGAAACCGGCCTGATGAACATTTTTGTTCAAATGATCCGGATTCCCAAGTCCCTTCTTTTTCCTGCTATTTTGGTCTGCTGTGTTTTGGGCGTCTACGCCATCAACAACCGCATTTTTGAAGTGTTGGTAATGGTAGTTTCTGGAATCGTTGCCTATTTTCTGTTGAACTATTTCAAACTGGATCTGATTGCAATTCTGCTGGGATACCTGTTGGGGCCACTTCTGGAAACCTACTTGCGGACAGCCATGATCGCCGACCAGGGAAACTTGTTGGCTTTCACACAGCACCCCATTGCGCTGGGTCTCATTGTTGCGGCTGTTATTGTCTTAGCGGGACAGGCCTTCTTCCGAAAGTCCCGTAGAAAAAAGCTGTTGCGTTAGCAGGCAATACCTCCGCGCAGGAATAAGGCAACAGGCCGGCCCGTCTTTCCGGCGGGCCGGTCCTTCCTTTCATCTGACATTCAATTTGAAAGGAGCATATTTGACATGAAAGCAGCTGTTCTAACAGCACCGTATGAGATTACCGTTGAGAAGCGGGGAATGCCTCAAATTCAGGGGCCACAGGACGTTTTATTTAAGATTTTGCAAACTGGTATCTGCGGCTCTGATATGTTGGCATTCCGTGGAGGGCATAAAACCGTGCAATATCCCCGAGTCCTGGGGCACGAGTGTGTAGGTGAAGTTGTCGCAGTTGGCTACGAGGCGGAAAAGAAATTTCTCCCCGGCGATCTCGTTACAGTACAGCCTCAGTTGATCTGCGGTACCTGCTATCCGTGCCGGCACGGCAGAATCAACGTCTGCACCCACAAGAAATTTATGGGTATTAACGAAGACGGTTTTTTCACGGAATATTATAAATGTAACCAATTTAACATCGTGAAGCTGCCGCAGGGAGTAACCCATGACATGGGTATGCTGGTAGAACCCTTTGCCGTAGGAGCTAATGCAGCGGAACGGGCCGGAGCTGAACAGGGGAAAAATATTGTAATCGTGGGCGCAGGTACCATCGGCAACTGCACAGCACAAATAGCTGTGGCTAGAGGCGCTAACGTTTTAATTACAGACATTAAAGACGGACGGCTTCAATACGCACAGGACTGCGGCATAAAAAACTGCTGCAACACCAATCGGGTTTCTCTTGCGCAAGCCATCGATGGGGCATTTGGTTCTGCAGGAGCAGATGTATTGATTGACTGCTGCGGAATCCCAGAAATGCTGCAAAACATGGTGTGTTGCGCACAAAATGCTTCTCGCATTGTTTTGGTAGGCACATATGGGCGGGATATTCTGATGAATATGACACACCTGCAACGAGGAGAAATCGATATTATCAGCGTCATGCAATATGTCCGACGGCACTACCTACAAGTATTTGACCTCATGCAACGGGGAAAGCTGCATCTGGAGGGCTTTATTGGGGCCCGCTTTCCTCTGTCAGGCCTTCAGCAAGCTTTTGACTATCTTCATGAACCAAATACGGATGTAATGAAAGTTGCAATTATGGTGCAGTAGGATTGTCTGCTGCCTCCACCACGCGGCACGGAGAGGCGTACCATTCAAAGGCCACTGTTTGTTTCCTGGACCCCACGGATATAATGAACCTGATTCAGCATTTACAGTTTGCATTACATAGTAGTGCGTTTGCTGAAGTGGGAAGATGAAATTAGTTTTGGCTGAAATAAGTACTTTGACATTTCAAAGCTTGCGCCGCAGTAAACAGTACAGAAGTCCGGAACTGGCCCATATCACCAGCTCCGGGCTTTTCTCTTTCTGAAGATCACAAAAACCTCTCCCATTCGACACGGTTCGACCGACAAAAAATTCCAGCATGATATAATCAAACCAGGCGCAAGCCTAAACTCGTAGCTTTCCGGTGAGGTCCACACCCCGGTGGGACC
>NZ_KI271693.1:20602-50561 GCF_000469445.2 Oscillibacter sp. KLE 1745
TCAGATCCAGCAGCCGCTCAAATTTATCAAGCTCCCCATGAATGTCCGATACGCAATAGATCATGGATCTCCCCCTTCTCTCTTTATGAAGTGACTGAATCTTACCATAGCTTGTGGAGGGGTACAAGTTTTTCCTCACTCCTCACCTCAAAAACTGCGCCGCCTAAACAATGAAAAGGCCACTCAGCCGATTCGGCAGAAGCAAGGAGGAATGGAGCGGGCCAAGGCAATTGGTAACAATCTGATAACTGTGATCAAACCAGGTAGCTATTCTCCGAGAGTTAGAGTATTGTGTGTGGCTGAAAGGAGGCGAGACGCCATGGCAAAGCGCAGACCGTCCGGCGACGGTATGGTACGAAAAAAGGAGGATGGCCGCTGGGAGGGCCGGACCGTGGTGGGCCACAAGGGAAACGGCGAACCCATCTTCCGCTATGTGTATGGCTGCACACAGAAGGAGCTACTGAGCAAACTCCATCAAAATATCGAGATTTATCAGGATGTAGAACTGACCGAGGACAGCCGCATGACATTGGGAGAGTGGTTGGACCGCTGGCTGGATGAATACAAAGCGGGGACGATCCGCCCCAGCACCATGTATGGTTACCGGCAGTATGCCAGGAACTACATCAAACCCATCCTGGGTGACAAGGTGATCTCCCGTATCACCTCAACGGATATTCAGCGGATGTACACCAAGCTGAAGCGGGAGGGCCGCATCCATGAACATCCGAAATATGGGTATCAACTCTCTGACGCTATGCTCTCCCGCATCCATGCCATGCTCCACCACGCTATGAAAGACGCGGTGGGCGCACACCTGATCGCCAAGAATCCGACAGAGGGCACAGTGGTCCCCAAGCCCAACTATCGTCCAAAGCAAATCTTGAACGAGGAGCAGCTGGACACCTTTCTGGAGGCTGTCGAGCAGGATGAGGTGTGGCGGGACTTCTTCTACACCGAACTGACCACCGGCCTGCGTCGGGGTGAGATCTGCGGCCTCCAGTGGGAGGACTTCGACGAGGCAGATGGAACCCTCAAAATCGTCCGGTCGGTCAGTTCCCGCAAAGCTGGTGCGCTGGAGATCGGAGAGACTAAAACCAACAAGGGCCGGCGCACCATCTCCCTGCCGGACAGCACGGCCCAGCGTCTGAGGGAACGCAAGAGAGCGGCCATCAGTCAGTGGATCTTCCCAAACCCGCTGCACCCGGAGGAACCGGTCAACCCCAGCTATGCCTACCACCGGTTGAAAACGATCCTGAAAAATACGGGACTGCCCAGTATCCGGTTCCATGATTTGAGGCACACATTCGCCACCCACGCCCTCGCCGGCGGTGTGGACGCCAAGACCCTCTCGGGCATTCTGGGGCACACCAACGCCAGTTTCACACTGGACACCTACACCCATGTGACCGGCGATATGCAGAAGCAGGCGGCGAACATCGTGGGAGATTTCATGGCAGACATCTTGGGAGAGGAGTGGAAACCGTGGCAAGAAAACGAAAAAACGGCGAGGGAACCGTAAGACTTCGCAAGGACGGCAGATGGGAGGGCCGAGTCGTCATCGGCTACGATGAAAGAAACCTTCCCAAAACCAAGAATGTCTTGGCCAAGACAAAGAGCGAATGCGTGGAGAAGCTGAAGCAGCTGCAGGAGCGGTACACTCCGCCCAAGTCAGACAAGGTCAAGTCCGATATGCCTTTCGGGGAGTGGATGGACTTCTGGTATCAGAACTACTCCAGGCCGAAACTTCGGCCCACCACCCGTTCTGGCTATGAGGGCAGGATCTACCAGCACATCATCCCGGAGCTGGGCAGCATCCCTCTGGATCAACTGACACAGAACGACCTGCAGCAGTTCTATGCCCGACTGAAAAAGAGCGGACGCCTCCTCCACACGGAACACTACGGCAAGGGGCTGTCCGACCGCATGGTGCGGGCCTGCCACCTGAACTGCCGGTCCGCGCTGGAAAAGGCGGTGCAGGAGGGGCTGATCCGCGTGAATCCCGCCGTCGGCTGCAAGCTGCCGCCCAAGAAAGCCCGAGAGATGCAGGTGCTGACCCGTGAGGAGATCCAGCGGTTTCTGATCCAGGCCAAAGCCGAGGGGTACTTCGAGCTGTTCCTGCTGGAGCTGACCACCGGCCTGCGGCGGGGAGAACTGCTGGCCCTGCAGTGGGATGACCTGAATCTGGAGACCGGAGAACTACAAGTCACCAAGCAGGTCTACCGGACAAAGGAGGACGGGCTTCTGATCTCCCAGCCCAAAACGAAATCCTCCATCCGCACGGTGAGCCTGCCTCCTGCGCTTCTGAATATTCTGAAAGAGTACAGGGAGAGCGTAAACTCCCGGTGGATGTTTCCCTCGCCGGTGAAGGAGGACTCTCCTCTGGACCCGGCCTACATCAGAACGCGGCTTCACCTCATTCTGGAACACGCCCAGTGTAAGCAAATTAGATTTCATGATTTACGGCACACCTTTGCCACCATCGCTCTGGGAAATGGGATGGATGTGAAGACCCTCTCCGCCATGCTGGGCCATGTTTCGGCGGCCACCACATTGGACATCTACACCCACATCACCAACCCAATGCGGTCTGAGGCGGCGGCAAAGATCGACCAGAAAATAGGAAAAGCGGCTCCGCAGGAATCACCTGCGGAGCCGCAAGAGAAACAAGCTATGACCACATTCCAGCCCTATGTAGGAAGGAAACGGAAGCCCGGCACCGGCTGCATCACCCAGATCAGCGAGAACTGCTGGGAGGGCCGTTACTCCCCTATGTGGCCGGACGGCAAGAAGCACTCCCGCAATGTGTACGCCAAAACGCGGGAGGAATGTGAGGCGCTCCTGCCTGGGCTGATCGAGCAGATGAGGGCGGAGATTAAGGCCATCAAAGAAAGCGGAGACCTGGAGGCTATCCCGGACGGAATCAGTGAGAAGAAGAAAGCCATTGCCGCCTATATGCGGGAGCACCCGGAGGTCACCAGCAAGAGCCTTATTGCAAGAGAGGTGGGGGTAGATAAGAATACGGTGTATAGATACTACAATGAGGTGCGGAAAGAACTTGGCCGGCAATAATTGAACATACAAAAAATGCCGAAATGCAAGTTCGGAGTTTTGGGGGGAGAAGAATGGATATATGCTATTTTAAGAATTAATCATCTCACTAATTTCTTTTGAGTAAGCACTATAATCGTGTTTGCATAATAGCTTTGGATTTGCGGAATCATCCATGGGAAGACTCTCTATATCAATAATATTGATTTTCTCTAATGAGGCACCGGCCTTAGATATTCGTTCTTCACAATTGATAGAGAATATAAAGCTTTGAGGATAAGTTTTTGTATCAGAAATTTTTTCGCACATTACTTGAAAACATTTTGTTAGGTTTTCCTCGGTCATATCCAAATTTGGAAAGTCGAAGATAATAGGCATAACAATACTGTCAGCAGTTTTACTTTCTAATAAGGAAAAGAACCGCGAAATTGCTACCCGAGGAATTTCGCTTCCACTTAAATGTAGAGAATCATATAAATTCAAACTGCTAATGTCGAGTCCATCTGTACTGATATTGGTTGCATTTAGCAGTGTGACAAATGCAGATCGATAACTTTTATCAGCTGATTGCTTTTTTTCGTTATAGTTTCTCATTTCCTCTGAGTATCCTTTTATTGATGCCTCAAGGGAATCTATCTGCAACTGTATTTCAGCAAAATTTTTCTTTGCAACCAACAACTCTTCATTCCAAACAATAATGGCACGTGTAATCTTAACATTTTCTCGTTGCTGCTCAATCAACATAATTTCTTGATGTAATTCATCTAATTTAGGCTTAGCAAGCGCAATTTTTCTATCAGTATTCAGCAAATCGGCCTTCAGACTGGCAAGTTCAGTGTTTATATCACTTTCCGCAATTCCAACCTTTAATGCTGAAGAAATAAAGTCAGTAATATTTGAGTTGCATACAGGACAAATAATATCTTCCCCATCTAATAATTTTGCGGTATAGACCAAATTGTCTTTTAATGTAGCGTTCAACAACTTGATTTTATGCTTTATATCAGATTGGGTCTTAACCAATGAGTAATAATCCTGCTTCTTCTTAGAATATTTCTGGTATACAGCGATATCTGCGTCTAAATCAGCATCACTATCTATTAACTTTGCGCTTTTAGATTCGGCCAATTTTCTTTCCAAGTATTCTATTTCAGAAATTTGCTTTTCACGTGATTTTCGTAGTTCTTCAAGCTTTTTTCGCGACTGTGTCAGTTGTTGAATAACGGAAGAATAATGGTTATCTAATGCACCTACATGGTAGTACAAAGCGTCACGTAAATCGGACTTTAAATACATATTTAAATCCTCAAAAACTGATCTATCCTCATCAGTTTTTGTTTGCGATAAGAAATAGGGAAGAAGATACAGTGAGGGTATAGCAGTAGAGTATGTATCGGAGTTTTTATCCTTGATTTTGATGGTGAGGCCCAGCAGTTCATACAGTTTTTCTGCATAACCATTTTTTTGAAGAGGGTAATAATATTTTTCGTCGCCAGTAATAATTGTATAAGTGTCCCTGTGCCGGATAATCTCAATTTCACTTGAATCTTTTTGTATGGTCAATTTTGTAAATACATTGGATAGGTCCCATTTATCGCTGAATCTAACTTTGGCACCAAAACTATGCAAAAGCATCAAAGATAATGATATTTTTCCGACACTATTGAGATGCGAGGTGACAATATTAATGCCCGGCTGAAATTCGATTTTCCTTGCAACATTTTTCCCTTTATCGAGTATCAATAGGCTTTTATAAAATATACTCATACGTTCACCTCTTAACTATATACAATAACAATTGCCATTATTTGTATAATTGCAAGGCTATAATAGGGAATCTTTTGGCAACAGTTTTGAGCAGTAATTCGGATAATCTCATCAAGAGAGTCATATTTTGCAGTTAAGGACCAATATTCTTCTTGAAGAATTTTGAGTGCATCTTGATAAGCTTGGTCAGAGAGATTGGCTCGATAGGATAAAAAGGTAGGGTATTCACTTTTAATCGCCAAAAATTCGGCAGGACTAAATATTTGCGAGGCGTGTTGAAAAATCTCGTTCTTGGTAAGGTGTTGAAATTTGGCCGCTTGATCTATTACTGCTTTAACATCAGATGTGCGGATTCCCTTCTGAGAGAGTGCATCTTCAACATCTATTTCGGAAGTAGTAATTTTATTTCTCCGCTGTTTATCAATCAAAAGTCTTAGAGTATTAAAAACAATTTGTGGATTGATTGAGTGGTTTTCATCGCCTAAATAATGGGAAATAACACTGTTGGTTTTTCCAACTAATGTCTCACTATATCGATCTTCTTTTCCTGAAAAAGGCAACGAGGATTTGATATAAATAAGTTTGCCCCAATAGGATTCTAAGGAACCTGTGAAATCGGATTCTTTACTTAGATATGTCTTTACATTTAATTTTAACTCAGTAAGTTCTTTAGGGGTCAATGAGTTTTCAAAAACAAAATTATCGAGAGTCTCAGTTGATGCACCTTTAAGTGGGGTGTTGCATACAATATTTAGCGTTTTAGATTTTGAGTTAAAATAAAAATCGGTTAGAATAATTTTCCCGAGGACATTATCAGAAAGTAACGTTCGTTTTTCATATAAACCGCTATTTTTAGTTTTTACTTGGTAAATCTCTATTTCTTCAAATTCGGTACCATGGTTGCGAAAAACCGCAAAATCTTCTAAAGTCTCTATAAGGATGATGGTATCACTATCTATTTCAGATAATAAATAGTCTAACGCAACTGCCATTTGGTAGTCAAATTTTCTAACAGAATCTGTTCCGGCTTGCTCTCTAATCCGTATATTCATATGCAACCATTCTTTCACAATAAAAGTGGGAAAATAATGGACTTAACATGCTATAGATATTCACAAATTTAAGATAGATTATAATGTATTATAGCTAAAGCATAATGGTAATACAATACCGAGGAGCAGTAAAAACTTATTAATTTTTGATGTGCTCCCCGACAATAGCAAAAAGCCCCTTGGAGCATTATTGGCACCAAGGAGCTTTTGTCATGTGTTGATAAAAAAGATGCATCCCTCAAAGCCTTGCGGCGCAATGGTTTCCGGCCACGTCATTTTTTTGCTTCATTCTTTTTTCAAAAATTACGCCAAGCAACGTGAACCCCTTGTCTTGTCAGTGCTTCATTCATTTCTGATACTTTCTCTCCAAAAAATCGAGTGACCGCCGAGAAGGGGCACAGCCATATTCGTACAATTCTGTGTAGATGCGAGGGACTTTCTTAAGTCGCAGATTCATGTCCTCCAAATCGAAAGCGGTCAGATCCAGTTCATCCCGGCCCAGCCACTGTCTGTAGTTCTCGTAATCATTTCCGCTTTTCTGCCGAAACACTTCCGCCAAGCGTTCCAGTCCGCCAGCTCCACCACAGTCCTCTACGATCCCATAACCCTCGCCGGCGAGAACACGCGGCAGTTCGCGGCCCGGCAGTTCCTTATCTTCCAAAATTGTCTCCAGAGTGACCGTTACTTCCCACCCGGTGCCATAGTCATACTCCAAGTTCAGTTTTTCGCCCGGATAACCCTGGAGGGCAGATCGCATCTTATAGGATGAAGCATCAAAGGAGCTTTCCCCTTCACCCGGAAACAGTTCCTCATTGTCGATCTCAAACCGCCAGACCTCATCTTGCAAAACAGAACCGGCATTGGGCAGTGAAGAATCCAATTTTGCGTTTTCACAAACCGGGACCGTGAGGCAGAACAGGTGGTTGGCTCGCATCTCATACATAGTCATCAGGATATACCCCAGCCGGGCCATGGTAATATTGCCCGGGACTTGAAACCGGCGCCACATCTTCGGCTCATAATCTTTTAGTTCAGCATAAAACTGATAGATCGGTTGCGATGCCATTTGGTGTTCGCCTCCTTACTTTTTTCTCGTCCGAAATGGAATCCCGTTATCCTCACACCACTCTTTAGCTATTTTCATAAATTCCAGAGAGCGGAAAGCATAGTAGGTTTCGGTTAATCCATGGTAGTTCAATTCATCCTTGAATCTGCGATAAGGCCGTCTCCCATTCAGCGCCCGGAGCAGAGCTGTCTGTTTCCGCTGATTCGGCGTGGCCGCAGCAAACCACTTCATGATCCGGTATTCATGAATCTCGTATTGGTTGGGCAGTCGAACATAGTCTGTCGAGCCCTCGATTCGTTCGACCAACTCCTCATCCGCCTCTATGTACATCCCATCAGGAAGAGCTTCGAATACCCCGGTAACAACATTCAGGTACTGCTCCCAGTGATCCATGGTCTCTTCCAGCTTACCAGCAATGTCCTCTAAATGCACTGTGACAGGAACTCGTCCCTCTTTGTTCCGTATAAACATAGCGGACTCTCCTCAATGTGGCTCATTATTTTGGGCATTATACCATTTTTCGTCCGCTTTGTATAGCGCAGATCACGCCAATATGAATCTTTTTTCCTAGTTTGGCTGGTTGAAATAGAGCAAGGGGGGGCGATACACAAAATCGTCCCCCTTGCTTTATTTCAACCGCAGGATTTTCCGGTACAGCAACACGAATTGTTTCTGGATGATGCCGTCACCATGGTAATGTCCGAAGAAGTGGTATCGGAACCGGCATCGCTGCCGCACCTCCTCCAGGAAGTCCGTGAGTTCGTCCGGTTTTGACCTTTCCCGGAGCAGATCATTCTGGATGCTGGTAGGAGCACAATGCGTGATGATATAGTCCACCTCCCAACCCGCCTTGTCTAGGTTTCTTCGCGCTTCGAGATACTCTTCCGGGCTTGGCAGTTCCTCCTTCCACCAGGATCGGTGGTTGACCCGAAAAGGTGTTCCTTTGACTTCCAGCGTGTGGAATTTTAGGAGAAACAAGGGATCATCCGGCTCCAGGATGCCACCCTGGATATCGTGGCTGCTGGCCCCGCCCATGGTGAAAATCCGTTTCCCATTTAAGTCAAACACCTGCCCGCGCTCCAGCAAGAGCACAGATGGACGGATACGGCGAATCTTCCCGCCGCGCCAGTCCTCCAGCGGATAGGTTCCCAGGGCGTCATAGTTTTCGTGGTTCCCGACCACGAACAGGGTGGTAAAGGGCCGACGCTCCAGGAAGTCCAGTCCCTCATCATCCCGGCAGTCTCCATACCACACGCCGCCCATGTCTCCGCAAACCAGGACGAGATCCTCCTTGGTCAGCCTTTCTTGTTCATAGAAGCTCTCTGGCAGAAATCTTCTGAAATCTCCGTGCGTATCGCCTGTTAGAAATAATGCCATGTTGATGTATTCTCCTCTCAGTTCAGTTTCTTGTCCATTTCCAATCCAGGATACCGGAACTTGATGTGGATGGTCTCCGCGTCCACTACCGTGATCCGCTCCACCGCCATACGCACCTGCTCGTCGTTGTATTCCGTGTTGACCTCCAGCTTGGCCATCCATTCCCGCAGCTCCGCCATACGGGACATCCGGTTCTCGCTTTGAGCGGCTTCCTGTTCCATGGCTTGGATCTGCTCCTGCACTGCCTGCTTCTCATCCATCAGGGCCTTGAGCTGGGCGTTGAGGTCTGGATCGTTCATGTTTTCCAGCACTCTATCCAGCAGCAAGGCCTGTTCCGTTGTGATGTCTCCCAGACGCTGTTTCAGGGAGATCAAGCTGGCACCATCCACCTCCTGGCCCGCCCAAACCAGCCGGGTAAAATTCAGCATATCCTCCTTGACCTCACTGTCCGCCTGGACAAACTCATTCAGGGCTTCCAGGATCGCCTGATGCAGTTTTTCCTCATCCAAGGTCGGAGAGCTATGGCAGTATTTCGTTCCGAATTCCAGGCGGGAGACACATCGCCACACGATGCGCTTCTTCCCGTTTCTGGCCCAGGTACACCGTTTATAGGGCGTACCGCACTCCCCACATACCAGGAGTTCAGAGAGGGCGTATTTGGCGGAGTATTTGCCCAGCTCTGTCTTGCCGTGGCGCTGCATGACCTTCCGCTTGCTGGCCCTGCGAGTCATTTCTTCCTTTACTCGTTGGAACCACTCTCTTGGAATGATCGCCGGATGATTGTTCTCCACATAATATTGTGGACGCTCTCCATTATTTTTCCGCACTTCTTTGCTGATACAATCCAGAACATAGGTCTTTCCCAGCAGGGCATCCCCGATGTAACGCTCATTGGTGAGGATATTATGGATTATCTGGTAGGACCACCGCTGGACACCCTGTGCGGTGGGCACATGGTCCGCTTCCAGTTCCCGCTGAATCTGTGACAAGCTGCATCCGTCCAGGTAGCGGCGGTAAATTCGGCGCACCGTCTTTGCCTCCTCGGGGTCGATCTCCGGCTTGCCGTCCTCCCCCTCACGGTAGCCCAGCAGCTTCTTGTATTGGAAGGGCACATTGCCAGCCTGCATACTCATCATTTTCCCTCTGACAATGTTTCCGCTGAGGGATTCACTTTCCGCCTGGGCAAATCCGCTGAACAAGGTGACGAGGAACTCATTGGACTCCGTGAGCGTATTGATGTTCTCTTTCTCAAAGATGACCCCGATCCCACGCGCCCGCAGCATCCGAACCGTCTCCAGGCAGTCCACTGTGTTCCTGGCAAATCGGGAGAGGGATTTTGTAAGAATGGTGTCGATCCTTCCCCGCTTGCAGGCGGCAATCATCTTGTTGAAATTGTCCCGCTTTTTTAAGCTGGTGCCGGAAAGTCCTTTGTCGGCAAAGATGCCGGCCAACTCCCAATCCGGGTTTTCCTCGATTTTCTGGGTGTAGTAGACTTTCTGTGCCTCATAGCTGTTGATTTGTTCCTTATTGTTGGTGCTCACTCTGCAATAAGCCGCTACTCGCTGTTTGCCATGATGTGATGATTTTGGATCGGTAGGTTTCTTTGTTGCCGGGATAATATGTACACGTCGTTCCAATGCCTGTTCCATGCGTTTTCCTTTCCTGGCGGCTCACCGGAAGGATACAGCCACCATATTTTCTGCCGAGATGGTAATGTGAGAAACCACCTGCCGGATGTGGTTCCAATCCACATCCAGCGGGTGGTTTTCTCGTTCAGATGGAGCTGCTGCGGGGCAGCAGTCATAGCGGGCTGCAGCGCCCTGCAGGATGAGGGAGACCAACTCCTCCGGGTGTTCGGGGCGCTCCAGTCCACGGTTGATGGCGTTGGTCAAGCGGACTACTTCTCCAGAGGGCTGATAAGGCCGCCAGTCAGCGGTATCATGCTCCGTGACTTGACGGGCAACCTCCGAGAGCAGGGTGTCGTCTGGAATGGTAACCATGGCGCCGCAGCTTCCACATTTGAGATACAAAGTATCTGCCCTGCGGTTCTTTCCGGCCAGCCGGTGCAATGTACCGCCGCACTGAACACAGTGCAGCAGCGCTTTCAGGCGGAGCACTGGGCGATCCGCCTTGGGAGTATAGCCGGCGGTTTTCTTGTGAATGTGCTCCTGTGTCTCTTGGAATACCACGTTGTCCAGGATGGGGGGATAGCTGTCCCGGCCTATATAGCGGGGATTTTCCAGCAGACGTTTGACCTTGTGCTTGTTCCAGGCGGGTGCCTCTTGGCTATACGGGATCTTCTCTGCGTTGAGGAGATTGGAGATCTTCTGATAGGAAAAACCTCCGATGTAAAGTGAGAATACCCTTCGCACGTGGATCGCTTCCTCCTTTACAACAGCGATCTCACCATCCCGAATCTGATATCCGTACAATATTTTTCGGTTGCTCATTTTCCCGCCTCCTTCAGCAGCTCTTTCAGTTCAATGCCTCCCTGCAGCCGGAAGCGGATGCAGGTCTGGGACTCCACGACGATCCGCTCCACCAGGCTGAGGAACAGTCCCTCGTCGAATTCCATCAGGCGTTCCGGCCCATGCCGGATAAGGTCAACCGTCTGTTGAAGGGCATCAATGGCGTCGTCTATGTCCTCATTTTCCAACAATCTGCGCCGTTCCGCCCGCAGCTCCGCCAGCCGCGCATTAATCTCGTTGAATTTAGCAGTGCAGGCATCAGTGTCCAGGAGCCCGGCTGTCTGGAGCTTGCTGATGTTATAGCTCTGCTCACTTGCCAGGGCAATGGCTTTGTTCACGGCCAGCATAGCGGGATTGCCCCTTTGGATCACGTCTCTGAGTTCTTCCATCTGTTTTATAGCCGGCAGCAGGACAACCCCCGTATTGCGCTTCAACTTGTTGTACATCCGCATGAAGGCCGCGTAAAGCTCTGCCTCCGGAACTCTGCCATTGGGACAGTCAATGGCGTTGCGGTCATGTTTTCTGCACACCCATGTCGTGCGGCCGCTTTTATTGACTCGCCGCATATATACCGATCCGCAGTTTCCGCAGATGACCTTCAGCGACAACAGTGTTCTCTGTCTGGATGATGGGCGACGCTCCGCGCGTTTTTTCAATAAATTTTGCACCTTCTCAAAAGTCTCCCGTGATATGATGGCCGGGTGCGTGTTTTCAATATAGTATTGATCGGCTTCTCCATGATTGGTTTTTCTTGCAAACGGGAATGTATCAGTTGTAAATGTCTTTTGGCACAGGGAATCCCCCACATATTTTTCATTGGAAAGCATCTTGCGAATCAGTTGCTCATACCACATTCCTCGTTTCCAGGAATTATGAACTTCTTTACGGTTCATCTCCTCAGCAATCCGTTTCACACTATTTCCGTTCAAATACGCTTGGAACATCCACCGAACCTCCCCGGCCTCACTCTCCTCAATAACAAGGTTCTTCCCATCCTGCATTCGATATCCATACGGTGCCGTACAGGTGATGAATTCTCCCCGCTCCATCCTCCTCTGATAGCTCATCCGTTGGTTTTGGGAGATAGAGACGGACTCCTGCTGGGCTAGAGAGCTGGAAACGCTCACCATCAGTTCGGTGGTGAGCGTTCCGGTATCAATGTTCTCTTTTTCAAACAGGACGGACACCCCCAACCGGAACAGCTCCCGGAGAGAGGCCAGGCAGTCTCGGGTATTGCGGGCAAATCGGGAGATGGATTTGACCAATACCTTGTCGATCTTCCCCTTGTGGCAGTCTGCTAGCAGGCGGTTGAAATCCTCCCGTTTGTCCATCCGGGTGCCAGTAATGCCCTCGTCGGCATACACGTCTACCAAGTCCCAGCCATCATGGTTCTGGATCAGGTCCGTATAGTATTGAATCTGGGCCGCATAGGAGTGGAGTTGATCAGCGGAGTCAGAGCTGACTCGACAATAGGCCGCTACGCGCAAGGTATCCGGACGCACTGCTCTGGGTGGAATTACCGTCACATTTGCTGCCACGCTGTCTGCTCCTCCTTTTATCAGTCTTTCTGCTGCCTATTATTGGAGTGCAGGAACAATATCTGATGTTTCTGCCGCCCCTATCTCTTCACGCCATATAGCACTCAATGCGCTGTAGAAATTCAGGAACTCCATCCACTGGCTGTCGGTCTCCGTATCGACATTTTCGTCCACAAACCGGATGGTAACGCCAAGCGCGGAGAGTTCCCGCAGGACTTTCATACAGCTCCAGGTATCACGTGCCAGTGTGGATATGGACCTGACCAGGATTTTGTCGATCAGCCCTTTCCTGCAGTCGGCCATCATCATTTTGAAGCTGGGTCTCCTGTTGAACTGAGGGCCTGTGCCGAGGTCTGTATATGTGGTTGCGAGATTCCAATCATCATGCTCCCGGATGACCGCTGCGGCCCGCTGCTTTTGGATTTCCAGAGCATATTCACTGAACCCAACTCTACAGTATATTGCCACATTCAATGGCGCGTTTTTCTGCCCGCTCATTCTATTCTATCCTTTCTATTCTTTGGTAGTGACAACACTACCGCACCTTTCGGGTAATATCCAGCACTATTCCCGAACAGTTACCAGCTGATTGTAATGCCGGCTCAAACTGTGTCTGACTTCCCAATTTTGTCAATTTATGATATGGCAGTCTGTTAAATCTTCCAAATGTTTGCGCGCATCCATTTCGCTGTCAAAGCCGTCCACATAGACCTTACAGTTATCTCTGGACTCAACATAGCCGTCCTCGTAACCAAGGCTTTCCGCCTCTTGAGCGGTCAAGATCCTGGCCTCCACGTATCCGGTATACATATACTTTTGCTCGGCGTAGTAGAGATACTCCATGTGTTTTTCCTGCCTTTCCGCAAATGTCTCTGGTCCTGCGGCGACAACACTATCACGCCCTTCGAAAAATATCCAGCTCTATTCCTGAACAGAAACAGGCTGGTATTTTTCCATTGCTAAGCGCCGGATGCTCTCTGCCTCATCCTCTGTCACGAAACCCGCCGCTCTCATCCGCATCAAGATGTTCAGGGCGATCTGATACTGCAGCTCTGTCTTGGCGTTGATCATGCCGCCCCCTCCTGGAAGTAGCTGTCCGGCTTGACGCCGCGGATAAACGCCTCCACACGATGGATGTCCTGAGTGACTGGCATCTCCGGCAGGGCGGCCAGTACGTCCTTCCAATAACGTTGATTCCTGGCGGCCCGCTCATCCAGAATGGCCACCACGCAGGTATCTGTCTCCAGGCGGATGGCCCGGCCAAAGCCCTGCTTCAATTTGATCTGCATCTCCGGCACTACAATGCCCCGCAGAAAAGAATGGAGGGTTGGGTATTGCTCCCGCTCCTTCTCCTTCAGTGCATCCGGGATCGGGAATGGCAGCCTGGGGATCACCAGGAGAGACACGCAGTCCCCAGGGAAGTCAAACCCCTCCCAGGCGGCTCCTGTAGCCAGTAGGACGCCCCCGGGCGTGCTCTTAAATTGCTTTGTGGTGTGTACCGCGTTGCGCCCCAGGGTGAACAGCGGATAGGCCAGATCCTGCTCCCGCAGGCGCTCCTTCACGGCGGACATGGCGGCGTAGGATGTAAACAGCACCAGGGCATGACCGTGGGCCGCGTCCAGCAGGGCGGCGATCTCCGCCGTCAGGCTGTCATAGTATTGTCCGGCCCCCTGATGGGCGGGTAGGCGGGAAACATACATCAGGCAGTTCCTGCTGTATGTGAAGGGCGAGGGGCTGACAGACTCCCGCACACGGCTGTCTGTCAGCAGGCCCGTCGCTTCCTTGAATCGACGGAAGTCCTCCCCAACTGCCAGAGTACCGGAGGTCAGGATCATGGGCTTTTGCTGCCGCCAGAGCGTCTGACGAAGCTGGTTGGTCAGATTTGGTGTGGTGGCGCACAGCATTGTACCACCATGCGAATCCTCTGCTGTATAGAAGATCATGTCCCTCTGCTCCTGTAGGAACAGGGCCGTCTTATCCCGCAGCTGATCCAGCTTCCGCTGTGTCCCGTGGGTCAGCACAGTTCCAATCTGCTTTTGAATTAACTCCAGCGTATGGTGTGGCCGGTTTAGAAATGGGGCGAAATGAGAAAAGGTCTTGTCCTCATCCCAGGGCCGGGCCAGTTCCCGAAGCGCCGGTCCTGCCGCCTCCTCCAGGGTCTCCGAGGCGAGGAGATACCGTTCTCCCCGCAGTGCCCTGATCAGTTCATGTATCTCTGCCGCTGTCAGCGTGATACCAAACATCTGGCGGGCAGTCTCCGGCAACTTGTGGGCCTCGTCCAAAATCAGGGTACTCCACTCCGGGAGCAGGGGCCGGCGGCCCAGGTTCCGGTGAATGGCGTCTGCCAGCAGCAGATTGTGGTTGCAGATCTGCACCTGGTACCAATCCGAGGCACACATCTCCATAAAGCATTGATACCGACAGCTCTCTCGTCCACAGTCACAGACCATGGGCACACAGACACGCATTCGGTCATACCCGCTGAGGTGCTCGGCCATGTCCAGGTCCAGATGATCCCGGAGAGACAGCAGGGCGTCTCTTGCCCGCGGGCTTTTCCGTGTCAGATCCACAGCCTGCAGGCGCCGTTTCAGACGCTCGTCGCACACATAGTGGCTTTTCCCCTTTCGAAGCACTGCCCGGATGGGGGTCTTTGTCATCCGATCCTCTATCAGCACAGAGGAGAGAAAGGGCAGGTATTCCTCCAGCACCGCGTTCTGCAAGGCGATGCTGGAGGTAGAAATGAGCACCGGCTGATTCGCCAGTCCCCTGGCGGCGCGGCTCCGACTGAACACGATGCCGGCCACCAGGTAGGCATAGGTTTTTCCGATCCCCGTCCCGGCGTCGCACAGGGCAATGCTGTCATCCAGCATCGCGTCGAGCATCCGATGGCTCAGGGCCACCTGAACTGGACGCTCCGCCATGCCGTGGGCAGGAAGAAGTTTTTTGAAAATGTGATCGATCTCTTGATGGGCATTTTGCCTGTTATTCTCTATCATCTGTATAGTCCCCTATCTTGTTTCATTTGTCCTCACCGCATTTGCAGCTCGCCCCCCGGTGAGGGATTGGGAACAGTACGGATAAGGTTTGGCGGACCTTCACGGGCACATTCCGAAGGTCTCTACTGCTTTCAACCCTGGGAATGATAGACAGCTTTGCCAATGCTGCCCCGCACAGGCCGGATCGCTCTCCGGAGAGAGGGATTCTCCCCGGGTCATGGCGGACACTGCGCGCCTGTCCGTGTGGTGATCCGTACTGCTGATGTGAACTTTTCAAAGAGCAACGGAGCCCATTGGGGCTCCTTTAGGAAGCAAACTGAGCCAGAATCTGTTTCATGTCTTCCAGGTCCTCGCCCTGGAGTCCCGCGGCCAAGCGCCGCAGCAGGGCCGTTTGCCTCGGCGTCAGCCGCCGGCGGCCTTGTTGATACCAGTCCGCCATCCTGACGCCGCCGCCATACCGGCCGCAGGCCGTCTCGATGGGGTAGCGAAGCGTGAGCATTTCGATGTCGCGGCGAATGGTCCTCTCGCTCACCCCCAGCTCTGCTGCCAGGTTTGGGATAGTCTCCTTTCGCCGCTGGCAGAGCAGGTCCAGTATTAGTTGTCGCCGCTCTGCCGCGCCCACATCTTCACCCCTCTTTCGCTTCCATGCCCTGACTCTACAGGCTAATGCGGACAGTTCTTGTCCGGGTTAAAAAAATTTTTTTGAAGAAATTTTCAAGCCTCCTGAAAATGGAAAAACGCCCATCCGGTCCCTCATGGGAACCAGATGGGCGAAAAAGAGCCGCCTGATCCGCTGACGTGCGCCGTTGATCCTCTCCGTTCTTCAACGGGGAAGGCAGATCAAGCGGCACATGGGAAGTCAGCGCATCAAGCGGCTCCGGGGCACAGTCTTGGGTGATTCTATTTTAGGGGCTTCATGCCAAACGAAATGATACTGGCGGGAATCCTACATTCTCCCCGCAATTCGGACACTTGGTAAAAGCGTATCCATGGGTCCCACGTGAGAGGATTTCGATCTTGTGTCCGCAGTAAGGACACAGGCGTGCCAGTGTTATACTGCTGCTCTGGGAACACTCTGCCCGGAGTTTTTCCTGCTCCGCCTTTACCTGAGCGTACTTGGCGGGATTTTCCTCCCGGATATTACATCGCGGCATCTTGCATCGTCCTCCCTACTGAAACATTCATTCTTCATCGCATACGACACGAACAAGCGCATAAGGGTCCTTCAGGTCATCCCTGTCCAGCAGGTGAAGCTGCTTCATCCGGATGGCCAGGGCGGCTTTTGATACGCCCATTGCTTCTGCCACGGCAGCAAACTTCTCATATTCCTTGGGCGCAAAGATTTTATTCAAAAGCCGGAGGTTATTCCCAAGTCCCGCTGTGTGCATCTGTTCTATCAACAAATCCTTGGGCATTAAGATCGAAGCAGCCAATGTGTTGACGCGCCACTCCTCCCAATTGATTGGCTTGATCCGGTATCCATACATGGATAATGTACAGCAGCAGACTTTCCGGCACTGGGCTGGCGGCATATACTCAGCCGGGAACAGTATTCGGAAGATCTGGTGGCACGTCTCATGCATCAGAGTGAAGTTCCGACGGCCGGGATTGGCCTTTTCCCCGGCGAGGGAGGTTTCAAGCAGGATGGTGCGGCCGTCCAGGAAATAATAGCCAGGCGAGTTATCCTCATAGACCCGAACGCCTACGTTTTCAAACGCTGTCATTCCCAAGATGGAACCATTCCGAGACAAAGTGCGGTATTCCACCTTCAAGCCCAAGAGCTTTTGCGCGAGTATTTCCGGGCAGATCCTCTTTTCAGCGCCAGCCTGGGAATTCAATCTCCAGTATGCGTCCACAACTCTCGCCGCAATCCCCTCGATCTTCTCTCTGGATAGATACGGCATCCCGCCATCTCCCCTCGATATGCGTGCTATGTTTTTAGGCTTACTTCATTTCCCTTGTCATCTGCTGGTCTAATAGTTGATGTCGCAAGTATATCAAACAAACGTTCGATTGTCAAGAGTTCAAAAGATCTCACATATTCATTGCAGGCAGTTGTAAAAGCGCAGTCGGCAACTTTTTCAAAAATCAAGTGGGCAACCTAAAACTCCCCACGCGGCTTTTTAGTAAATTTATTATTGGTTCCCAAAATTTGTACTAGGGTTTTGTAAAATTATCATTTCTATCCTGTGTAAGTTCATGCCGTGGCGTTAGTACATGGGATGACGATTTGAGTCCGTGCACTAACTTCGCATTCTAATAACTAATTAATACTGCCCCTGTCCAGTTTTGTGTTGCACATCTGCCTCCAAAACTGTTTTTAATAATAGAGGCTGTGAAAGGAGTGAGTCCGGTGGAAATTTGAGGAAATTATACAATGCTTCATATGGCCTACCTTATAGTGTAGATGCGTTTAGCAAGTTTCAAATGAGAGAACAGTTTCAAAATCTACTTCTTATGCTAGAAACATCTCAAGGTAGTTCATTTGAAATAACTCTGAAAAATATTGAAAATAGCAACTATATTGACAGTCTTTATGCAACTATTGCACCAACTATGAACTAATGAAAGGTTCTTCCAATAAGGCATCTAGTCTAATCTTCAAGCGCTTGGACTTTCCAAACAGAGAATACTAAAGTTCCTTTCTAGATGCAAAGCCAAATCAAGTAAATCAACAGGATGGAAAAAGGGCGGAGAAATTTCTCCGCCCTTTTTCCATCCTGTTGATTTATGTTTTTTCTTGAGAGTCTGCTCCCGCTTCCATCGCCTTTTTGGCCTTTCTCTTTGCTCGGACAATCGCCATCCGCACATTGTCTGGAGACATCTTTAGATCAGCGGCAATCTCCTTGCCGCTCTTGTTTAAGATATATCTAGCTCTGAGCAGGTACTGCGTTTTTTCATCTAGCGTATTCCACACATCGGCCAGACGATAGAGATCTTCTTTCCGAATCAATTCGTCCTCGGTGTCCTCCGGCGACGGTTGCTCGTCCGTGAGTTCTTCAAAGTACTTGGCCTTGTTGTCCCTGCGGAAATTCAGTGCCGTGTTCCGCGCAGCGGTTACAAGGTAGTCAATCAGGTGCTGTCGATCCAACGTTTTCAGAAGTGCAATTTGGCCGATCAACTTTACCAAAAGGGACTGCATGATGTCATCCACGTCCCAGGTCTCCTGTACGATCTTCAAAATTTCTCTGTACATGAGCCGTTGATATTGTTTATAGAGCCACGTCATAAATTCTCGGTCATCATCATCTTCGATTGCAAGGATAATAGAAGGGATCATCGGCAGCTCCTGTCTTCCGTTATGGTTCCATTTGTTTTTTCAGGGTCGCATTTATGCGGGCGTCCTTTGCCAGCAGATATAAGGCGTATCGACGATCCTCCGGAATCTCCCGGAGCAGTTCTACAAAATCATGAACTGTGACCTCGCCACAGATGGGTTCTGCCAAATAGTCTGGTGAGATATTATAGGAAGTTCTTCCCAACAGGTAGTCTGTTGTCACATGAAAATAATCTGCGATCTGTGCGATTCGGTCTGAATTTGGAAGGCTGCTACCCCGCTCATAGCAGGATATCGTACCTCCCCCAATATGAAGCACACGCCCAAGTTCCTTTTGTGACAGCTCGCGGTCATTACGCAGTTCTGCCAAAATTTCTCCAACATGAGCCATGGGATGCGCCCTCCGAATCGTTTTCTTCAATTATAATATTTTCCGAAGAGCCTCCTGATTTATTCTAATATATTTTGATAAAAACATTGATTTATAAGGAAATTTCTAATATTATTAGATTTCTGTGGGGAGTATACTACTATACACAGCACCCACGCAAAGAAAATCCGAAAAAAATCCTGTTGCAGATCATGATTTTGGGTGTTTTATAAAATGTGATCTGAAAGAGGGGATGCTTGTATGATACAATTGATTATATCAGGCGAAGTGTCGGAAGAATACGTTTTCTTCACAGACCTATACCAGCGATACCAACGCCTGATGTACTCTGTGGCAAAGCGCTATGCCGCAAGTGAAAATGAAGCCGAGGATATCATGCAGGATGCAGTAGAACGGCTTTTGAAGAGAATTCCAAAGCTCATGGAGCTTCCTGGTTGCACTCTGCCAACCTATCTTGTTTATACTGTTAGAAGTACCGCAGTCAATTTCAAACGGCATCAAAATGTCATTGAGAAACACACGCTGCCGATTGACTACGATGATGGGAACACATACGAAGAGCCCAGCGAATCTCCACAGGAGATTCTGGAACGGGAAGAACAGCAGCGCCAGTTTGCTGCTATCTGGGATCAAATCCCGCGGGCAGATGCGGAACTGCTCTATCGCAAGTACATTCTCCAAGAAAGCGACGAAAAGCTCGCAGAAATTTATTACTGTAAAAAGGAGAGTATCCGGATGAAACTGACCCGCGCAAAACGCAAGGTCATTTCCCTGATGAAAGGAGGAGACCATTCATGACGCGGCGTGAAAAACTGGAAGAGCAGTATGAGGACGCCTACTTTGCATTGCTGATGGACGCAGTGGCGGAAAAGGAGGGCGCTCGTTTGGAAGAGCTGAATGACCAGCTTAACCGGGATCCCACTGCTGCAGTTCCGGAAGAAATTGACCGGCGGTGCCGGAAAGTAATTAATCGGCATTTCGCAGAGCAGCGGCGTTCCGGGTATTGGCGGACGACCAAGCGGGTACTGAATCGTGCAGCGATTGTGGCGGCAGTGATGATGTTGCTGTTCACGTCGGCCTTTGCACTGTCGGAGGACTTCCGCATTTCTGCGTTGAATCTTTTGATTACTGTGGAAGAACAGTACACACAATTGGAAATGAAAAGCGATGATCCCGGTGAAGATCTCAAGTCTCTGCCCACTACGTTAGAGGGACTTGCTACTTCAGAGTATTTTGAAAACCTAGAGATTGGCTGGATCCCCGAAGGATTTTCCTGTGTAGACAGTACATTCGACCATTATGCTGGATTTCAGAATAACGCCGGACTCTATTTTTCGATCATCCTATCAGATGAGAATAGCGTTGTTCAGATTGATACAGAAAATGCAGAGAGCATCGAACATCTGTCGATCAACGGTGTTGATACAATGCGTGTCTTCAAAGACGGCGATATTAACTGTGTAATGATGGATACAGATAACGGTATTTTTATCAGAGTTTGGACTTCCCCGGGCATTTCCGTTGAAACAAATGAAAAGATCGCCCAGAATATAAAATTTTTGAAATAAGATGTTGCAGATTTGATTTTCTGCGTCTCTTATAAATAGAAGCGCAAAGCACTTAAATACACTAAGTCAAAGGAGACAATGAAAAATGAAAAACATCTTCAAGCGCAGCCTATGCCTACTAACCGCAATTTTGATTCTGTGTGCTTCAGCAAGCGCTGCAGCTCCGCAAGAAGCGCTTGATATTCCTGAAATCTCGCCTAGATATGCCTATATTCGAGATACGGAAGCCGATCTTGAGATTACCGGGGGATTGGCTAATTGTTCAGCATCTGTTTCTGCCCCTACCTCTTCTTATGATGTGGAATTGACCGTGGAACTCCAGCAGAACCGCTCCGGCTGGGATACGATCAAGACCTGGACTGACGCTGGCACCAGATATGCATCTGCAGGCGGGAACTGGTATGTTGCTTCCGGATACGACTATCGTGTAAAGGCAACAGCAACTGTCTATAACTCCAGCGGCAGAGAAATTGAATCTGCAACTTTCTACTCATACACTGAGTCCTATTAAATAAATCAGCTAAATTTACACAGTGAACGCCCAGGACCATGTCCTGGGCGTTTTTCAGTACTGGTGCCATTAAGTCTGTAGATATAGAAATTTAGACGGAGCAAGTTGCATTTCTTTCCTCTTAGCTGTTTTATAAAGTAGATGGAAAAGGAGAGGAGTGGTTTCCATGAGCACCGAATGAAGGTTCTAAGCGGCGATCTAGTTACAACGTCTTTACAAGGAGATATTTATGAAAAAAAGGATTTTAAGTGCAGCTCTTGCCCTTACGTTGCTTGTCAGTTTAAATGTTCAAGCTTTAGCGACAGCTCCGGAAGAGAAAGTACTTCTCGATTCCGAAAGATTTCAGGATATTTTGAACGAATATCCCGATGAATTCGGATATGTTGAAGAAACCTATGGAGTCGAAATTACAGATTACACCGCTGAGACAAGTGATTTGATCAAGCAGGCCGCTCGCGATGCCTACAATACAGATAGATTTGATTGTCTATCTCAGCTGGCTGCAGAGCTTGCAGTCGCTAAATACGAACAGTCAATGCTAAACCATCCAAGTGCGATTGACATCAATGGTGTTACTAGGGTAGTTCAACCTATTGATACAACAGTTATCCGCTCGTATGGGCCCATCAAAGGTGTTGTGCTCGACCGCATTGCTACGGGTGTGACATCTTCAAAAACTGTTGGCGGCTCTATTAGTGTAGACAGTGGTGAACTTATTGGGGGGTTCTCTATTTCTGCGGAGGTTTCAGTTGAAGCGAGCATGGAGGCTACTGGGCCAGAAGAGGGCGCCCGCTTAGCAAATGGTGCAAAAGTTACGCACCGCATCATCTCCGGAATTCTGTTCGGAGTAATGGTGAGAACTACCTATGCGGACATTGACCCATGGACTGGCGCACAATTGGGGGATCCATATTATGAATACACCATTATAGATGAGGATGGAATTGCATATTCTCATCTTGCTCACATTGCTAGTCCGACCTATGTTGAAAAAGCTACAGACAGCTCGTATGTAACGGATAACAATTATCAAGATTTTAAGGAACACTTAGCGAGTTATCCTGGTGATTTTATTTGAAGCCAAGCCCGGGACAGAGATGATCTGTCCCGGACTTTAATAATTGTATGGGAGCATTAAATTATAGGTGGCAGAACTACGATGGCATAAATTTTGACCTCCAGGGTATGTAAAATAGATCAAAAGGAGCTTTTACCATGGATCGGAAAATGGTTTGCGGTATACTACTTGTGATAATTGGGTTAGTCTTTACATCCGTTAGTATTATATATGTTGCACTTTCTGAAAATATTACTTATAGCGATAATGGCCGTCAAATTTTTGGCATATTCGGCTCTTTACTGGCAACACACATGCTTGTTCCGCTAATTATTTCCCTAGTTATTCTGATTTCAGGACTACTTATATGTTTTTTGTTGGCATTTAGTAAAAAACAGTGATGTAAAAAACTCCAGTTTCCACTTCAACATCGCGATGTAGCTAAAGTCGGTGTTGTTGATATTATCCAAATTCTTGAAGGTCCTTCTCGATAAGAGAAGCAGCTTCAACGTAAGCTGTTCCTTTCCCAGCTAAAATACTTTTTTTCAGATTTTTTGTCGATATTAGGTTACACTTTTAATCCCTTCACTGTTTTTAATAATGAAAGCAAATTTAGCATGTATTCAGGAAAGCTGTTAGCGTCAGGCGAGATTACCCCTCGACTCAAAACATATATCTTATGTGAAGGGAGATGGTAGATACAATAATCAGTAGCAGTCAACTAATTCAGTGTAGGGTTGGACGTTCTAAAATGGAAAGTGAGGCAAACAATGAAAATGAGAAAATCCACTTCAAAAATTCTTTCCTTGGTGTTGGTGCTGTCCTTTGTTTTTTCTCTCTCTGCGGTCACAGCATCTGCGGCCGATACAAACGAACAGGATGAACTTGTAACGTTCATCCTTGAGTATGATAAAAGCTGTGAAGTTTATGAATTGAGCGATGGGACAACCGTTGTTTTCGGTGTCATCCCTGCGGCAAGCACATACGCAGGCTATGATATTGAAAAAGCAACTGCACGGCCAACCGCAACACACACGTACACTTGTTCTGCAAATTTAGGTGACGAATGCCGTGGAGCCATTGAAAATATTGACGAAGAAAACAGCATGACGGCAACAATGGAATACGACGCTACTTCTGCGCCGGAGGATAACGTAAGCTCTACCCGAACGATTGTCCCTGGAGACCGTCTTGTAATGGTCGCAAAATCTACAAGCGGAAATGGTTTGGCAGGAATTATGACAGCAACAATTACCGCAGAGAAGGCCAGTTCTGTGATTTATTCCTACTCTGTTGACCAGCATTGGTGATCAGAATGAGGAAAACATCATCATTTTTCTGTGGCATGGCACTTATGGCCTTACTTGTTTCCATCACAGGAACCGCTTTAGCAGCAAGTAATGCCATTTCATTTAACACCGCGAACCTCTCAATTAACGGAAAAAGAATTGTCGATAAAGGGGATGTGTTAGAATCATCTGCCGGAGCTGAACTTCCATCCATTATACGATATACAGATTCAAATGGCTCCGCAACTCACTATGTATCTGTTCGGTTTCTGGCCGAAGCACTTGGTATGGACGTATCCTGGAGAGGAAGCAATAGCACCATTGATGTTGAAGCAGAAGGTGATGCGGCGCTATATACAATGGCACCTGATAATGCTGGTGTCATTTTCGATAATGGAGAATTAGAAGAGATTACACCCCTAACTTCTAATTCAGGAAAAGTTATTTTGAAAGAAACAAACCAGTCCGACGATCCATTTGAGTCCACTCTAAATCCAAAAGAAGAAGATGGAGACTATATCAGTATCACTGTTACAAACAGTGGAAAATACCCCTTGGAATTTGATTTGGGCCGGCAATTGCCTTCAACAAATGTCACAAATCCCTCTGCAGTCCCGGCAGGCCAGAGTGCTACCAGAACCATTAAAATAAATACCTGGGAAAGTATCGAAAGTAAGCCGGTATATTTTAAAGTAGGTAATGCTGAGTATATCACAAGAAGCATGGACTTTACTGTGGAAGTAAGACAATTTTCAAAGTAAAAAGAGTGCACGTCAAACATCACAAAAATTAGAAAACAGAGAATAGCGATACCATTCTCCATTTTCCTTTCGAACTTCACAGCCCAGGGACTATGGAGTCTATTGATTCGAATGGCAGAAGCTATCAAGACGTAATTTTAGATGACAGCCGGAGGGGTCTGCAGCCGAGCGGGCCCCTCCAAAATGATTCTCTCTAACATGATTCCAACGCCGGCAACTTCAGAGAAAGGAAATTCCCGGCTGTTCAGCAGAACTCAGGACACGGAATCTTCTCCATTCTAAGGTCTGTGTCCAAGGCCGTATTTTTTTATGAGATAGGCGAAAAACGTCGTTGCTTCATGAGCCGCATTCTCCGGGATCCGGCTCTGGAGAAGTGCTGGTGGAATGGTCAAGCCCGTGGTCCCATAGACTTCCCTATGGAAAACAACCCGCTCACGGCTCAGATCCAGCCGCTGGATGCGGTAGCCCTGACTGCGCCAGGCATCTGATATGACATACTCCGCAGCCTGCTGGGAGGGCTCCACGGCGTGGAATGGGAATTCCTGCTCCCACTGCCCGCCCACATAGGCCGGAGCCTCATCAAACCAGAATGCCTGAAAATAACGGGCCTCCCAGTCCAGCTCAAAGCCGATGATCTTCTCAATTTCCGGAAGCGTCAGTGTAACAGATGACCTCCGACACAGGCGGAAAAACTCCCGGAGATCCCAGTAGGGGTTCTCTAGCCCCCGGGCAGGCTCTGTGACCCCATCCAAGAGGGCGAACACATCCAGCCCGGAAGCAACGCCCTCCCTCCCCTCAACGAGTACATCGTAAGCACAGAACCGATGGATGTAGGCCAGGTTGGCGGCAGTACGCCCTTGCCCCAGGATGATCTCAACTAACTGGATCTCCTGATCTGGGAGCATAGGCCGTCCGCAGTCAACGCAACACTCACGTTGTAGGTAACGGCCTTCTCCATTTGGGTTACAACTTGCGTGACTTTCCTTTTATATCCCATATAGATAACTGCCATTTGCCTTATTTTTGAATAAGCCATGAGTGGTACAGTTAGATTTGTGTTAAATGCGAAATTATTGTATCTCTTTTTGGTTATTTGCCTGATAGACAAAACAAATGTTGAAAATTATAATAAAAATAGAGGCATAAGCTTTCAAATTTAGACAAGAGAGGAGAAATATTATGCAAGCCAAAAAAATCTTTAGTTTTCTATTTGTGATCTTGCTTTCCTTAAATCTTTCTATCACCTCTTTTGCTGCCGCTCTTCCTGAAGAAGGGTATACCATCAATTTTCCGTATGAATACCCAGTCTCCCCTGATGATCCTGAATGGTATAACTTCACTAACAATGACGATATGGTTGCTGCTTGCCAAATTCCGGATACCATGTTGTGCAAAATGACAACCGAAGCTTTGTTAGAATCGGTTTTGAACTATCCGATGCAGATGGATATCTTTATGCATGGTTCGTTAAATAAAGGGTTGTTAGCAGTTTCAGAATATTTCAATGGGCTAGATGAGCTTTTGAATCGGCGAGATTTGCAAAATGTGCTTGAAACGAAGATGAGTATAGAACAACTCGATGAGCACAATAGCACTGACTATGATTCTTATAAAAGAGAAAAAATCATGACTGCTTTGTATACTTTTAATCTTGATGTAAGCAATCCTAGCCCCAACTCTACACCTGATTATGTCTTTACGCCAAGGGGATCAGTAGTTCCTGTAAAAAAAGATAGTACTTGGCATGATATTCTTGATATAGATGACCCTAATTATAGAGATGAAAAAATTGCGGAACTGGAAGCTGAATTTCCTAGAGCAACTCGTATATCAGGGGCATCACCCAAGTATAATTGTCATTCTTACGCTTGGTACTCTCAAAGCACATCCAATCCATACTGGATGGAAAACCCGTACAAATATATTGAGGATGGAAGTTATGTGCGAACAAGCTCCGTAAGGGTTGGAGATTGCGTTCTTTATGGAGCTATTGATGCTCCGGAACATTCTGCTTATGTCGTTTCTACCGCTATTCTTGTAAGATCTAAGTGGGACTGGAAAGGTGTTTATGAACACGCACCAAACTATGGACCATATAAAAAGAGCACGAGTTTTTGGACTCTTGCATAACACTTTAGGAGAAAGCAATTCTTATTCTTACTTTTGTTAGACTATTATGAAATATTAAGGGATACATCACGAAAGAGCCTTGCGATTTCGAGATGTATCCCTTTTTGTTTGACCCTGTAAACCCAAAAGGAGGGAATCGTGATGGAAAAGAGAAACTACACACGGATATTGTTCTTGATGTTATCAATCCTTATTTGTTTTGCTTCCTATCAGGTCGGGAAAAAGGAACTTGAATGCCAAGTGTATCCTATTGATAAGCCGTATGAATTTCCAATAACACCAGATTCGCCTGAATGGGATAATCTCGCAATGGCTGGATTAGCTCAAAACGCTTGCAGGCTCCCAGAAGGATTAGTAGAACAAATGACCACAAAAGCTCTCCTCGAAACAGCTATATCATACCCATTTTCCTCAAATATTCTTGTTCATGAAGATGAGGTGTTGGGCTTTTGGGAAAACACAAAATATAATGAAGCATTAGGTGAATTTGTGCAACGCCCTGATGCAGTCACTGTGTTAGAGAGTGCAATCATTGAATTGCCCGAACTTTCAATAGGCATGGAATATGATATGCAAAAAAGATACTATCTTTTATCAGCATTTATGGATGGGCTAAAAAATCCACCTCGCGATGGCTACCACTACTGTTAATAAGTTTGAGCTTTTGGGGACCATCCTGACAAATCAACATCACGGCGAAAATATTCTCCAGATATTAAGAAAAAGTCATCCGGACCCAATCCAGTCCGCACAACATCGCGGCTACTCCTTATCTGGCAACTCTTTCCGAAACGTTGCCAAACACCGCGTCGGGGAGATGGGGCGGTGATCGGAAGCAAGAATGTCCATGTGATGTGTGATTCTACGGACAGCGGGCAGCAGCGCGTCTGAAACCAGAAAGTAGCCCAGCTGCCCCCGGTTCTCTAGCCGCTTGTTGAGCCGCATAGACCACCAGATATAGGGCCTATCCGCCTGTGGATACCAGGCACAGAATACATCGGTCAGACCCAGAAAGAGGAACCGTTCTATCCCTGGGTGTTTGGCGGGGTTCCAGAACTGGAGATATCCTGGAGTAGAAAGTGGGCAGCGGGTCTTGATTTCCTGACAGCAGAAAAAGTCCGCTTTGGAGTTGGCAAGGACACGCAAAAAGCCTTTGCGCTTGCAGGCCGCAAGGCCGTTGACGTTCCAGGACACAATCTTCATGACAGCAGCTCCTTCCTGTCCATCGAAGTGGGCCTTGGCATGCCCAGAGCCGGCAGTATAAAAATCCCTGCCGCAAACATACAATGCCTGCCCTTGCCGGATTTGTCAAGGGCAGGCATTGCTGTTTCTTCCCTACAGCGGTTTCCAGTAGCGTTGCAATTATAACCAGGCCAGAGCCGAATGGAGATTGAAACCTTCCGGAATTTCTCCGGATAAGACAATCTGCAGGCCGTAGGGCAGATTTTCGCTTCAAATAATTACTGGTAACTTGGACAGAAAGAGTCACCAGGGCGGTTCGTTTCTATATTCGGCTTATGCCGGCAGGAAACCATATATCACTGTTGGGTGAAGCGCAGAAGGATACATTAGCAACTTTTATTTTGCTACAAGAAGTCTCTTGATTCCCAGCGTCAATTCCTCCAGTGTGATCTGGTACATTGGGAACTGCTGTGCAATTAAATCAAATGATTGGGTCCAGTAGCTGTGTCCATTTGGCCGCATTTGTGGATGCAGCCAGATGATATGGGAGTAATGGTTCTTGAATTCCAGCAGCCAGTCTATCCCGGATTTCAGGTCTCCGCCTGCTCCGCGGCGGCCCAGCAGGTCGTTTACGGACATCTCAGCATCTCCGATAAAAATGACGCGGTAATCCCGGAAGAGATTTTTCAAAATCCACTCTGTCTCCACAGCGCTGGACAGGGTCAGCGCAGGGTCCTTATAGACCAGATTTCCAGGCCGGTTGTGAAAATAGAAGATTTTCAGATCTTTGAAATGTCCCGCCTTGCTGACCGCTTGGAACAGCATACTGCACAGCCGCTGATATGGCTCCATGGATCCGCCGGAGTCGATCAATAACAGCAGTTTCAGGGTATTTTTCCTGGGGAATGTATACTCCATCCGCAGCATCCCACCATTTTGACAGGTCTTTTGGATCGTGGCGTCTACATCCAGCTCCGTCTTGGGCGCATCCGTCAGTCTGGACAGCTGCCGGAGCCCCCGGAACGCCTGCTGGAACTGGCGGGAGTCAAGGGTACAGTCTGTGCGCCAATCCCGATACCGCCGCTCTCCCGCCAGCCGATAGGCGGATCGGTACCGGGACTCGCCGCCCACCCGGATGCCGCCCATCCGTTCCCCTTGGTTTCCAAAGGCGGTATAACCATCGGTGCCAATCCATTTCCGGCCGCCGTTGTGTTCCTCTTTCTGGTCTTGAAGGCGGCGGGCAAACAGTGCCTCAATCTCCTCTTCACTCAGGCCAGTGAACTTCTGCAGCCTCTGGATATCCTCCCTGGTCAGCTCCGGATGCTCCAACCATTTCCGCAGCTCTTCCGGCAGCTGTTCTTGTGGCTCCACGCCTCGGAAAAATTCCAGGAACACCTGATCGAAGCGGTCAAAATCCACCTCACTCGTCACCACCACCGCACGGCAGAGGGTGTAAAAGCCATCCAGCGTGGAGCCATGGAGACCTTTCCGCATTCCTTCCAGCAGCATCAGCCATTCGTCGAGGGACACCTTCAGTCTGTTTGCCCGCAGCAGATAAAAAAGTGACAGAAACATGGCAGTCCCTCATTTCCGCTGGCGATTCAGAAGCTCCAAGTCTTCGTTCTTTTTCAGCAGCACGCCCGCAAAGGGAAGCTCCTGCAGAATGCGCTCCGACGCAATTCCGCCCAACTGCAGGGCCTGGATCCAGTCCAGCAGCTCGCTGGTGCTTGGTTTTTTCTGGAGCCCATGGATGCTCCGCACCCAATAGAAGGTCTCCAGCGCCTGCCGAAGAAGGCTATCCTCCAGGTCAGGCTCATGCACACGGATAATCTCGGCCATCAGCTGCTCATCTGGGAACGTAATATAGTGAAAAATACAGCGCCGCAGGAAAGCGTCCGGCAGTTCCTTTTCCGCGTTGGAGGTGATGATCACAATGGGCCTTTGCTTTGCCCGGACGGTCCTTCCTGTTTCGGGGATGTAAAATTCCATTCTGTCCAGCTCCCAAAGCAAGTCATTGGGAAATTCCAGATCCGCCTTATCGATCTCATCGATCAGCAGGACCGCTTGGTCCTCGCCGGAGAACGCCTCGCCCAGTTTTCCAAGCTTCACGTACTTCTCCACTTGGTCCACGCCCGCAAGACCCAGCTGGCTGTCATACAGCCGCTGGACCACGTCATAGATGTAGAGTCCTTCCTGAGCCTTTGTGGTGGACTTGATGTTCCAAATCAGCAGCCGCTTTTGCAGAGACTCCGCTACAGCTTGTGCCAGGACCGTCTTTCCGGTACCCGGCTCTCCCTTGATCAGAAGCGGCTTTTGCAGAGCGATGGCGATGTTTGTCACTTGCAGGAGTTCTTCACTGGCCACATATTCGCCGCTACCTCGGAAAGAACTTTCCATAAAACAGTACCTCCGTCATATAACATGAATATGGTTGCAAATTGATAGAAACGCGGCCTGTGGCAACACCACAGGCCGCGT
>NZ_KI271693.1:50661-70351 GCF_000469445.2 Oscillibacter sp. KLE 1745
ATATGGTTGCAAATTGATAGAATCGCGGCCTGTGGCAACACCACAGGCCGCGTCAGACTGCCCTGCGCCGCCAGAAATACCGGAAGAGAATGATCGATCACACATATCGGGACATATAAAACCTGGCAAAAACGAGGTAAAGTTCAGTATGGCTTTTGTTCGGTCTCCAGCCCGCGCAGAGAAGTTCGCAAAGGGATCTCAGGCCCTCACGCCTTCAGCTTTTTGACTTCGGCAGTCATCACCGGCAAGACCTGAAACAGATCGCCCACAATACCGTAGTCGGCAATGGAGAAAATCGGGGCATCCGGGTCCTTGTTGATGGCAACGATGCAGTCCGAACCGCTCATGCCAGCCTGGTGCTGGATGGCACCAGAGATGCCGCAGGCGATGTAGAGCTTGGGAGCGACGGTCTTGCCTGTCTGTCCCACTTGGTGGACATGGGGAATCCAGCCGGCGTCCACAGCTGCACGGGAGGCGCCCACGGCACCGCCCAGCGCATCTGCCAGGTCGCGGATATAGGAGAAGTTCTCCGCTTTGCCTAAGCCGCGGCCGCCGGAGACAATGATCTCCGCGTCCTCCAGCTTCATCATTTCGGCGGCAGCCTCCCGAATGGACTCGATCAGCGTGGTCCGGATCACATCCGCCGGAACGGGAATGGATTCCTTGATGACCTCTGCCGTCCGGGTGCTGTCTGGGGCGATCTTCTTGAACACGCCGGGGCGAACCGTCCCCATCTGGGGACGGGTGTTCTCACACATAATGGTGGCCATCAGGTTGCCGCCAAAGGCCGGACGGGTCCAGCCCATGATCCCGGTTTCCGTATCCACAGCCAGGGAGGTGCAGTCCGCCGTCAGGCCGGTTTTCAGGCGGCAACTGAGACGGGGGCCGAAGTCACGGCCAATGATGGTGGCGCCGATCATGAGGATGGAGGGCTGATACTTCTCCACCAGCTTGGTCATTCCATAGGTATATGCCTCAGTGTTGTAATATTCGTAGGCCGGGTCCTCCACGGAAATCACCTGGTCGGCGCCATACGCGATGGCGGCCTTCTCTGCCTCGGTATTGTCCTTGCCCAGGATAACTGCCACGGCCTTCTGGCCCAGCTGGTGAGCCAGCTCCACGCCGGGGTGAAGCAGCTCCAGGCCGACACTGGCAGCCTTGCCGTCATCCGTCTCAATGAAAACCCAAAGGTTCTGATACGCAGAAAAATCCATCGTCGTCATCCTCCTTAAATCTTTTTCGCGTCGCTCAAAAGAGCAACCAGTTTCACGGCGGACACGCTGAGGGAATCTTCCTCGACAAGTACGCAGGTCTTGTTATGCTGGGGGGTGAAGCTCTTCTTCACCTTGGTGGGAGAGCCCTTCAGCCCCGCCCAGGTGAGATCGATCTGCTCCTCCATATCCTGGGGCGTGATGGTGACGATCTGTGCCCGGTTGGCCGCCAGGCGCTTTTTCACCGTGGGGAACCGCAACTCAAAGGGCGTTTTGGTTACGGAGATCACCGCAGGCAGAGTGGTCTCCAGCACATCATAGCCGTCTGCCGTCTCCTTGCGGATGCGGACCTTGCCCGCCTCACAGGAGACCATCTCCGTGGCGTATGTGATCTGGGGATAGTCCAAGTGCTCCGCCATTTCGGGACCGACCTGACCGGTGTCTCCATCAATCGCCTGTTTGCCACAGAAGATCACATCGAACTTCTCACCCTTTTGCGCCTCAAGAACCTTTACCGCGCAGGAGAGGATGTAACTGGTAGCCAGTGTATCAGAGCCGCCGAACTCCCGGCCGGACACCAGGAACGCCTCATCGGCACCGACAGCCAGGCCATCCCGCAGGGCACTCTCCGCCTGGGCCGGGCCCATGGAGAGCAGCGTCACCGTACCGCCGGCCTGCTCTTTCATCCGCAGCGCCATCTCCAGGGCAAAGCCGTCAAAGGGGTTCAAAATACTGGGCACGCCGTCCCGGATCAGTGTATTGGTGACCGGATCGATCTTTACAGCAGTCGTATCCGGCACCTGCTTGACACAGACAAGAATATTCATGGTTCGTGTTTCCTCCTCAGATTTTGCCTACCAGCGTCTTTCCGATGATATAACGTTGGATCTCGCTGGAACCCTCATAGATAGAGAAGATGCGGGCGTCACGGACCAGTTTTTCCAAAGGATACTCCTTGGAATAGCCGTAGCCGCCGTAAATCTGCTGGGCCTGGAGGCAGATGTCCAGCACCGCCTCAGAGACAAAGCACTTGGTGCAGGAGCCCACCAGGGTGTCATAAATCCCCTTGTCCACCAGGGCAGCGGAATAGGCCAGCTGGGACTGGCAGCACTGCAGCTTCATCTCCATGTCCGCCAGCTTGAACTGAATGCCCTCCAGCTTGCCGATGGGCTGGCCGAAGGAGAGACGGGTCCGGGAGTATTCGATGGCCAGATCCAGCGCCCGCTGAGCCACGCCCACCGCAGGCGCCACACCGGTCGGACGGGTCCGGGAAAGCATCTTCATCAGGGTCTTGAAGCCCGTGCCCTCGGCGCCGATCATGTGGTCAGCGGGGACACGCACCTCATCAAAGACCACATCGGTAGTGTTGGAGCTGCGGATACCCATCTTGTCCTCATGCTTGCCCACGGACACGCCGGGCCGGTCCCGTTCCACGATGAACAGGGAGATGCCGTGCTTGCCCTTGGAGGGGTCTGTGGAGCAGGTCACGGTATACAGGTCGGACACGCCGCCGTTGGTGATGAAGGTCTTGCCGCCGGTGATGACATACTCATCGCCGTCCTTGACAGCCTTGGTTTTGCAGTTGCCGGCATCGGAGCCGGACTGAGGCTCGGTGATGCACATAGCCCAGAAAGCACCTTCAGCCAGGCGCTGACCCCAATACTTCTTCTGCTCCTCCGTGCCGGCCAGCAGCACGGGCTTCCAGCCGAAAGTCTGCGCGCTGAAGGTGTTGGTGAAGCCGGCGTCATGATATGCCATAGCCTGGCGAATGTACATAATGGTGGTCACATCCAAGCCAGCACCACCATATTCCTCGGGAACGTCGATGCCCCAGAAGCCCAGGTCCATCAGCTCCCGAACCTCCTCCATAGGGCAGTGGCTCTCTCTGTCCCACTGATCCACATAGGGATCTACCTTTTTCTCCATGAAATCATGGACCATAGCCACCAGGTCCTCCTGGTCCTTGGTCATCAGTTGGAATTTACTCATTTGCGTCACCTCATCATTGATGTTATTTTGCAGGATCTAAATTCAGCGGCCCTGGAAGGTAGGCTTGCGCTTTTCAACAAACGCATTCACGGCCTCCCGGTGGTCCTCGGTGAGGCTGCAGACGTACTGGGCCTCCACCTCGTTCTGCATACAGGCATTCAGTTCCTGATAGTTGACGCTCAGCAGCAGCCGCTTGATCTGCGCATAGGCTACGCTGGGGCCCTGCGCATATTTTTTGATATATTTCTGAACGGTTTCTTCCAGCTGCTCTTTCGGCACAGCTTCGGTGATGATGCCCCATTCCTTTGCCTGTGCTCCGCTGAATCGCTTTCCAGACATAAGGAGTTCTGTGGCTCTGGCCGGTCCCACGGCCTTGCTCAACATATATGCCACGCCGCCGTCCGGAACGAAACCGATATTCACAAACGCAAATACCATCTTGGCAGTCTCTTCCGCTATGGAAAAATCGCAGGCCATCGCCATGCTCATTCCAACGCCGGCAACGGCTCCTTCAATCCACGCAATGGTGGGTTTGGAGATGGTCTTGAGACGCATGATGAACTCTCCGCCGCTGCGGATACCGCTTTTCGTCGTGTTGATCCCCTTATCCAGCCGCTCTTTCATACCCTTGACATTGCCGCCAGCCGTAAAGTTTCCGCCGGCGCCTCTCAGGACAATGGCTCGGACGTCACTTTCCCGCTCACAATAATTCAGGCACTGTATCAGATCCCGCATCACCTCGGCGGTCACCGGGTTCATCTGTGCCGGATCGTTCAGCGTGATATACGCCACAGACTCCCGCACGTCGAAAAGAACGCTGTTTGTTATAAAATTCAGCTCCATTTTGTTATCCACCTTGCCATTGTCTTAGGGCGGCGGGGCGCAGTATACAAGGCGCCCCGCCGCCCAAGGTTTTCGTGTCCGTGCACAGTGCACAGCTCAAACTCTTCCCTGCCGGTTCAATCCTCTGTAATGGGGCATTCGTCAAAGCGGTCCCAGTCGCCATCCTTCCACAGCCGCTTGTTGGGCAACGTTACCGACACGCGAGTGGTGTTCATCAGGTGGTACCACTCCAGGTTCTCGGAGATGCTGTTGTTGCCCCAGGAGCCGCAGCCCAGCGTTGTTGTGGTGGGCATACCGTTGTTGATGCCGAACGGAGTCTGATTGATCTGGAACCGGGAAACGGGCAGCAGGTTGGCCGCATACTCGATCTTCTCCTCGTCATAGGTCCAGATACAGCTGTTGTGACCAGCGCCCTCCATCTCCAGGTTGGCCACTGCGGCAGCCACCGTGGCCTTGAAGTCGGTATAGGTCACATAGCGAATGAAGGGGAACAGGATCTCCTTGGACAGCACATCATCCTGAGCACAGCCAGTGTACTTGCACAGCAGAGTCTTGCACTCAGCGGGGACATCTACACCGATCATCTTGCCCACAACCTGGGGAGAACGGCCAACCACATCCCGGTTGATATGCTCACCATCCGGGAACACCACCTTGCGCAGGGCATCCACCAGCTCGTCGCCCTCTACCAGATAGGCGCCGTTCTTCTGCATGGCCTCCAGGAACTTGGCCTCCATAGAGGCGGGCACGTGCATAGTCTGCTCACTGGTGCAGGGCACACCGTTGTCGTAGGAACGGTTATTGATGGCCAGCATCGCCATACGGTCCAGGTCATCATAGTCATCGCAGATGATCTCCTGGCAGTTGCCCTGACCTACGCCGAAGCCAGGACGGCCGCAGGAATACACAGCCTTTACCATACCGGGGCCTCCGGTGGCGATGTTCACGTCGCACTGGCGGAGCATTTCATCCGTGGCCTCAATGCTGCAGTGCTCGGGATCAATCACTTGGATCAGATCGGCGGGGGCGCCCAGAGCCTCGATCTCCTTGCGAATCATGTTGACGGTCTTCAGGGAGACGTTCTTTGCGGAGGGGTGCGGGGCGATGATGCAGGCATTCCGGCACTTGATGGACATCATGCCGTTGGCCGCGATGGTCACGATAGGGTTGGTACTGGGCATGACGCAACCCACAACGCCCATGGGCTTGGCCATAACCTTGACGCCGGGCTCGTCCCGCAGATTTTTGATGTAACCTACAGACTTCTTGCCCCGCATGATGTTCCACTGGGAAGTGGTCGTGGCAATGATCTTGCTCACCTTCATCTGAGGAGTGCCGTACTTGGTCTCCAGATGGGCCTCTAGCGCCAGCTCCTCCCGGGCGTCATAGATGGTCTTGCCGATAGCCCGCACAACCTTATCAATGGTCAGCTGATCCGTGGCCGTCCGCTCGAACTCCTTCTGCGCGGCCTTGGCCCGCTTGACCAGTTCGACGATATACTCTCTGTTTGCAGCTTCAGACATATCAGTTACCTCCAATTCTATTTAGGAATGAGATCAAATCAGGATCCCATATTCCTGTCAGCACTTCAAATCCTGTACATTAATTATAGTTTGTTTTTGTGTAGAACGCGTCTTCCCACTCTTTTTCCATGGCCAGGATCTCCTCCTCGGAATACCCCAGCTCTCCAATCACTTCCACATTGTTTTCACCCAATGCCGGGGCCTTTTTGTATACCGGCTCAAAAGCGGAGAATTCCATAGGATCTGTGGGGAATTTCCGGCTGCGCACGCTCTTCATGCCGTCGGCCATAGGCATATCCGTAAACCATTTGCAGGTGTTGTAATGCGGATCTTTCAGGATATCGTCCTGATTGTAGACCTTGCCGCAGGGGACGCCGGCGTCAATGAGGAGATTCACCGCATCATCGATGTCCTCAAACGATTTCAACCAGCCTTCGATCACGCCGATCAGCGTCCGGAGATTCTCCACCCGCTTGTCGTTGCTCACGAATCTGGGATCCGCCTCCAGCTCCGGCTTGTTCATCACCTTGCACAGCGCTCCCCAAGTCTTTGCGCTGAGCGCGCCGATGATGGCGGACTGACCATTGCTGCCCTGAAAGATGCCATAGGGAGCCAAATTGATATGGTGGTTGCCAGTTCTCGTGGACCGCACGCCGGTGATGTCGCTGTCCAGCTTTGCGGAAACCCACATCAGTGTGCGGCAGAGGGAGATGTCAATGTGCTGGCCCTGACCACTGATGGAACGGTAATAGAGCGCCGTTCCGATGCAGCCGAAGGCATTCAGCGCACCCATCCAATCACCGATAGCGGGACCGATCTTGGTAGGCGGGCCATTCGGATCACCCGTCATATCCATCAGTCCGGAAACCGCCTGCGCAATAACATCATACCCGGGCCGCTGGGCGTAAGGTCCCGTCTGGCCATAGGCGGAAATGGAGCAGTAGATGGCCCGGGGATTGATGGCGCGGATGCTCTCGTAATCCAGCCCCAGCTTTTCCATCACGCCGGGCCGGAAGCTCTCCAAGATCACGTCCGCCTTTGCGGCCAGCTTCTTGAAGATCTCCGCGCCACGAGGGTCCTTCAAGTCCAAGACAACGGACTTTTTTCCCCGGTTATCCGAGCAGTAGTTGATGCTGATGCCGTCGATCATGGGTGGGAAAAACCGGTTGTCGTCGCCCAGAACCGGCTTTTCAATGTGCCATACCTCTGCGCCGTAATCCGCCAGCATGGATCCCGCCAGCGGGCCAGCATAGTTATTGGTGGCATCCAGAACTTTTAATCCTTCATAAACAGGTTTTGCCATTTTGTCACCTTTCCAGAGAAGCGTTACCCCGGCGGCCCCCGGCAGGGCAGCCGATGAATCTCAATTCCGTTCCGGGCAGCTCCTTTAATTCATGATTTTCTGCGGCGTGGAGATCACCAGGCCCACATCTCCTCAAAATAAGTGTGCAGTTCATCCGGGTCTGTCACTCCAGCCACACCGAGCATCCCCTGCTCATTGGTCCAGGTGGCATTGTAGCCCTTCTCCATATCCTCCCTGGATCCGCAGCCGAAGGTCTTGGGGGTAGGAACGTCCAGGGAGTCATTCATATCCTTGACAACCTTGCAGCAAGCGTCAATCAGTTCCTGGCGGTCCTTGCCCGCAACATCAACACCCAGCCAAGAAGCCATGTTCTGCAGACGATCCATATCTATAGTGGCTCCGCAGTGCTTGATGGCAAAGTTCAGGCCCCACGCGCAAGCAGTGCCATGCGGCACATGCAGGGCAGCGCCAACGCCGTGGGCAATGGCGTGGCCGGCCTGCAGAGTGCTGGAAGCGAAACTGGCACCGCCAAAGTTGGCAGCCAGCATCATCTGGCCGCGGGCCTCCAGATTGGTGCCGTCAGCTACGGCCACAGGCAGCCACTTCACAACGCGGCGGATGCAGTTCTCGCAGAACATATCCGCATACTCGTTGTGCTTACCCACCATGTAAGCCTCAACAGCATGAGACAAAGCGTCCATACCGGTGGAGGCGGTCAGCCCCTTGGGCAGACCGGTCATCAGCTCGGGATCCAGGTAGCAGGCATAGGGGCACATCTTATCAATGTCTTTGATGCAGACCTTGCGATGGGCCGCAGAGTCAGTCACGATGGACAAAGCCGTGGCCTCGGAGCCGGTGCCGGAGGTAGTTGGCACTGCGATCAGCGGAGGACAGGCATTGGGAATGGGCTTGCCTACCCCCAGAACGTAGTCCAGCAGCTTGCCGGGGTTGGTCTGCATAATGGCAATGCACTTGGCCGTGTCGATGACCCCGCCGCCACCGATAGCAATATAGAAGTCCACATTGTTCTCAGCCGCGATTTTGGCACCAGCCTCCATCTCCTCGGTGGGAGGATCGGGCGTCACGTTGTCATAGTCAACTACGGTAAAACCAGCCTCACGAATGGGGGCCAGAACTTTATCAGCGATGCCGACCTTCTTGATGCCGGGGTCGTACACAGCCATCACACTCTTTGCGCCCAGGCCCTTCAGCAAAGTCGAGATGTTTTTGGAGACGCCGGAGCCATAAACAACCCGGTGGGGATTATAAGCATCAAAAGCGATCATAATTTGCCTCCCAAAGAAATTTTCTTAATTTCCGCCGCATCCGATGACTCAGACTGCTGCGGCCAGCAGATTGGTTATTCCTTTTCGCTCTCCGTTGCCTCTTTCAGGCGCGGCCGGTCCAGCTTTGGGATCAGGACGCCACAGACGGCCCCCAGTGTGCACAGGACGAAGGCCAGGATAAAAGCCGTGGTGTAGCCGCCTGTGCTGGTGATCGTGGCGTTGGTCACAATGGGGATTACCTGAGTCATGACCATGTAGCCCAGCAGTGCAAAGCCGTAAATATTGCCAGCGTATACGGGGCCAAAGGATGTATTGGTCATGACGGGATAGACGCTGTTGGTGGCGCCGAAGCCCGCACCCAGGCAGATATAGGCGATCAGGATCATGGCCACAGAGCTGCCAGTCAGCAGGCAGATGCCACAGATCATGCACAGAGCCCAGCAGCAGAGATAGACCTTCTTGTAGCCGATGTTGTCCGTCAGCTTGCCCAGGAGCAGCCGCCCCACCACGTTACCTACGTTATACAGGGAGACGCCCAGCGTGGCATAGGCCAAGTCGATTCCCTTATCCGTCATGAACATGGAGAAGCGGGAGAACATAATGAGATAAAATGCCGGGAAGAATGCCTGGGCGCCCAGCTGGAGCCAAAACTGTCTGGTCCTCCAGGCACGGGAAATGGGGTAGCTCTCATACTGAGAGCTCAGCGCGGCGCCGCTGCTAGGCTGCACATAACCGACGGGCACATAGCCGACCGGAGCAGACTTCATACCCAGACCGCAGACAATGCAGATCACCGCACACACAATACCACAGGAGAACAGCGTCACTTTGACATTGAACATCTGGGTGATTCCGGAGCACAAGGGAGCCAAAAATGCGGAGGAACCACCATTGAATGCCATGCACAGGCCCGTAGCCAAGCCTTTCTTATCGGGATACCAGCCCATAACGCAGTACATGGCGCCGCAGTATGTAATGCCGTTGCCCATGCCAATCAGGAAGCTGTAAGTAAAATACAACATCCCCGGGGTGGAGTTGGGCACCAGGCCAGTCAGCACCAGACCCGCGCCGAACGTGACGGCACCGATCAGGGTGACAGCCTTGCCTCCAAATTTTTGCAGCAGCTTGCCGCCCAGAAGGGAACCAATCGGCCAGAACGTCAGCATTGTAGTCCCGACGTTTGCGATGGCAGATGCCTCCCAGCCGTAAAATTCCGCCAGAGGCGTGATAAATACAGAGGTGGCATTGATAATACCTGCGCAGAGCAGAATGATTAAGCCGCGAATCAGAATCCCATTTCTGTTGACATTTTGTCCGTCTATCGTCTGTGACATAAGGTAAATCTTCGCATCCTTTCTCTTTGATTTACTCTTGGATGGCCATCCAGCTCCCGTCTGCCAGTCTTGCTTGACTTGGGGAGGCAAGTATGTTTTTAGCATAGCGGCGCGCTCTGCCGTAAACAATGTGCTCTCCTCACAAAAGGATTGCTTCTCATTTACTTTTCTGACAAAAGAATAGAGAGCCGCTCTGATGTTTTGTGCTTAACCGTCAAAACCCTTTGCGTTTTTTTGCAGTTTTCACATACCATAACGTGTCCTTGATCGTGCCTTGTGAGAATCCGCTCCTTCATTCTCTACCTCCTTTGGATAAGACCGGCCCCAGCCGCCTCCAGATAGCTGGCCGGCAGAATTTACAAAACAGCCAATTATCTTTCCTGTTTTGTTCTTAATGCACATTGCCTCATCTCGCCCTGTTTACTATGCTTATTTCAGTCCATACCCACGCCAATTATTTAGCTGTTTTCTACAATTTCGCTTAGAGAAGAGGTGATCTTGCCACACCAAGCAGATCATGATAGAGGAGGTGGAAATTCGTGGAAAATCAGACTGCTGGACAGCATTACGCAAATCGCCCCGGGAGCTTGGTCCGCACCCTGATCCTCATGCCGGCGGCCTGCATTGTGTACAAGCCCTCCATTTTTGCCGCGCCGCTGTCCGCCGCAGAAGAACTGGGCGGCGAAGGCAGTGGCTGATGCTGCCGCTGTAATAAGGGCCTTTACCGTCGTAGGGCACTTCCCGGCGGCATTCTTCTTTCCAGAGCCGGTGTCAAACCGCCCAGCCGCTCTATCTGCCCGTCCTTTGTGGAGACCGTCCTGGTATCCTGCATATTACATACGGAGCTTTTTCGGGATGGGCGCCGGCTTCGGCTACGCACCCTCCACCAACACCGCTATCAGCATACTGTTCGTTCTTTGTGGCTTACGCAGCAAAATGCTCAAACTATAAAAACAGAAAGAGGAGAGCGTCAATATGATAGGCCTTATTGCTTGTCTTCTTGGATTTGCAGTCCTGATTTACCTATCCTATAAGGACTGGTCAATTTATCTGGCGGCTTTTGCCGCAGCGTGCGTTGTCATTTTCCTCACTGGTATGCCCTTTGTGGAAACATTGACCGATACATTTATCTCTGGCATGGCCCAGTCTTTGAAGAGTTTCTTTTTCCTGCTTCTGTTCGGCAATATCGAAGCCGCTCTGTATCGGGACAGCGGCGCAGGTTTCTCCATCGCCACGGGTATTATGAAAAAGCTGATCCGCCCGAATGCCAGTTCGAAGGCAAGGGTCCTGACTGGATTGAGTATTATCCTGGTCATTTGCGCCATCTTAAACCTTGGCGGCATCACCGCTGCTATTGTCGCCGTTCTGGTATATCCCGTGGCGCTGGAAATTTTTGAAGTGTGCGACATCCCCAAACGCTATATCCTGGGAATTTTAGCTGCTGGTTGTTATACGTTTGTTCAGTCCATGCCCGGAACTCCTCAAGTCTGCAATGTCGCTGCCATGACCTCCTTGGGAACCGAGGCCGACGTGGCGCTCATTCCCGGCATTGTGGGTGTGGTAGTTGAGATCATCTGCATCTTGGGCCTGATGAGCCTGTTCATTAACCGCTCCAAAAAGAACGGTGAACACTTCGAACGTCATCCTCTTGATCCCCAAATCTCGCCTGACATGGAATGTCCGAGTTTTTGGATTTCCTTACTCCCGATCCTCGTCCTGTTCGTGTTGTTCAATTTTGCAAAGCTGAATATTATCCCCTGCCTGCTGATTATGAATATTCTCACCCTCGTCCTGTTCTGGAAGCCGTTGACGGCCAAAGGATCCGTAAAGGAGCTCCTTTCTACGTCTGCCAGCGATTCCGTTCCCATGACCCTGAGCATCTGCGCAGTCACTGGTTTTGGTACTATCATCACCACTTCTGATACCTTCCAGATGGTGCTTGACTTCCTGTCCGGCCTGAATGCGCACCCTGTCATCATCTGCTGGGTCGTGATCGCTCTGCTGGCATTCCTGGTCGGCGGTTGCTCTACCTGCCAAATCATCGGTCTTCCCCTGATCGCTCCCAGGCTTGTGGAGATGGGGCTTCCGCTCAGCACCATCCACCGGATCTCTACATTTGCCTCTACCAATTTGGACACCATGCCCTACTGCGGCTCTGTGCTGATGCTGCTGCCTGTGGCCCACCTGAAGCTGAACGAGGCATATCCCGCAATGTTCATCACGACTGTCCTATCCACCACTATTGGTACTGCTGCTGTTGTGCTGGTCTCCATTCTGTTTCCGGGTCTGGCTTAATAACCCCCTCTATGGCAGGACCTTCTACGCCCGTCCATACGAAAACCGCGGCAGAACATTTTGAGGCGCCCAGATACAGCGGCTGATTGTCATTCCCCTAACGCCACCCACGCACTTCAGGAAACGCAAAGAGAGCGCACCGGTATGCTTGCGCCTCCCACTTCCTCTTCGTGCGGCACTTCCCAAGGTCCTGCTGATGCGCTGCTCCCTGTCCACTGAATAGCGAATATCTCTACTCTCCAACATCCCTTGTAAAGGAACGACCGGAACTGCTCTTTGGCAGTTCCGGTCGTTCCTTTGGCTCACTCTGCTCAGTTCTCCAGTTGGTTTTTCTGGTAAGCATAGATACGAAAGGAAAGCTGGAGGGTAAACAAAAGCTCTTCATTGGACAGGTCTACGTTGCAGATCCTCTCGATTTGTTGGAGTCGGTAGTTGATGGTGTTACGATGGATGAACAGCATCTGGGCTGCCCGGACTTTGTTGAAGCCTGCCTCGGTATAGGCCCGCAGCGTATCGAACAGCTCCATTCCTTTTTGAGCGTCATAAGAGGCTAACTGCTCCAGCGCTGGATGGCAGCAAGAACTCACAAGGTCCTCATCGTCGATCTTGCTCAGCATTGCAAAGAAGGCATAGTCCAAATAATAGAAGATCGGCCCCCTTGACGACATCCGGCCGGAGAAGTTCAGGGCGGTTCTAGCCTGCTCGACACAACCAGCGAACTGGGCGATATCCCCAAAAACATTGCTCACGCCAATGGCTAGATGGTAGCGGGCAGCCAGCTTCTCCAGGGCGGCCCGCCTTTCCTCAGAAAAAGTCCCCATGTTGTCCATGTTCAGAAGGCAGATCAGGGAAGAATGCCACAGAAAGTTAGGGCAATCTTGAAATCCCTCATGAGCCAATGCCGGCATCAGAATCTGCGTATAGTAGTTCGGGTCCTTGGTATAAGTTGTCCGGACAGCCAGTACCCGCATGTGCTTCTGAAACTTGACACCGCTGATCTTGGAGCGCAGCAGCGTCTCCGCCGGAGAGGCGCCGGCGGCAGCATCCAGCAGGATGCTGGTCTGCATAATGGCCCTGTAGTCATTTACCTCGTTCATATTCTTCAGCCAAAGGATATTATCCTTCACCTTCTGTGCAAACAGCGGAAGAAGCTTGCGGGTACAGCTGTCAAATGACGGACGGGAACTCAACGCAAAGAAGTACCCCAGCGTGATGTTGTTGTGCCGGATCCGCGCTACCAGAATATACATTTTGGTTTTCCGGCAATATAGATCAATCAGCCCCGTTTTCTCCGAGGCAGGGATCCGCCTGCGCCGTGACTGGATGTAGTCCATCAGGACCTCATCGCAATATCCCTGCTGAATGCTTTGCATCCACAGAGGGTACTCCACGCAGAAAGGCGTGGAGTACTCCAGAATTTTTCCTGATAGGTCGATGGCCACAAAGAGGTTCCCCGTATAAGAAAAGGCCGCCGACAGAACGTCTTTCATCGCCACGCCAGACACCAGTTTGGAAACAATGTCTGCGTATCCGGTCTGCCCTCCCGGCTCTGCGCCCAGCAGCAGCTTCACATAGCGAAATACTTCCGCCAGAGATGTATTTTCCTTGATGCGGGCTGAATTCCGAAGTCCCCCCACCCGGTATTCGGGGAAAACATTTTTGTAGAGCAGACACTGTGGGATCGCCGTTCCCGGCCCCATCTCCGTCGTGTCGATGAAGTAAATGATGCGGTCCCCGAACTCCCGATAGTCCCGATCCATCAGATTGAGGTCTTCGATCTCGCAGTCCGTGGAAACCATTGCATCTGTTACCATATCCGCCTTGATTAAGATTTCCATGAGTGCAGAAAATTTCATAATATATCTTTTTGGGCCAAACCATGACCGTGAGAGCCGTTCTGTTTTCCAGCTGCGGGCTTTTCTCATAGGTGTTTTTTCTAAAGTCAACCAAAGAGCTTTCCGCGTTCCCGCAGCACCATAACAATGGAAAAACGACGCACATTGCCGCCCCGTCATTTTTGGGGCACCTGCGCACAGTTCTTTCAGGGACGATGCTGTGAGGTTCCATGCATCATCCCGCTCATGATGGCGGAACAGTATTACTCTTGAATCGTCAATTCTCTTTTTGCATCTTCCTCGATTTTACGGTGGCGACTCTCAATGTAGGGAATGGTCTCTGTATGGGTCACAATGTACATCTGGTTGTCCTCAATCGCCTTGAACAGTCTCGCGCCAATGTGTTCCAGCGGCATCCCTCCGGCAATGTTCTGATGGAATGCCTCCCGAGCAGATAGATACTCCTGACTGCTGTAAAACGGGTCCGCATCATCCCAGAAACGAGCAGGACGGTGCGCCTCACAGTTATCAATGTCTGTGGCCACATACATCGGGCAGAACACAGAGACACCGATGTCCAAGCCGCAGGACTCCACTTCCGCCTTCACAGATTCCGCCACGCTGACGGCAGCATGCTTACTGCAGAAATACGGAGGATTGATGGCCATCCCCGCCCGCAGGCCGGCAATAGATGCCGTACACATCAGATGTGCCGGCGTCTTCTGTGCCTCCATGATGGGCAGGACCTCATGGACATAGTGGACGATTCCCATGGTGTTCACGGCCAGCGCCCACTCCCAGTCCCGGATGGGAATGTGCAGGATACTGCCCGCCGTGGCAATCCCCGCGTTTGCAAAAAGCACGTCAATCTGTCCATATCGGTCCATGGTGGCCTGTACGGAAGCCTTGGCCTCCTCGTAAACAGAGACATCCGTCTCGCAGGTCAGGACCTCCGCGCCCATTTCACGGCACTCGGCGGCAACGGCCTCCAGTGCCGGGGCATCAATGTCCACCAGTGCCAGCTTCATCCCCCGGCGGACAGCCTCCAGGGCGAAGGAGTATCCAATGCCATGGGCCGCGCCGGTAATCATCGCTACTTTTCCAGCAAATTCTTTCATCTTGGCACCCCCTTAGATCGTCAGCCAGCCGCCATCCACGGCGATCATCTGTCCAGTGGTAAAGCTGGAGGCATCAGAGGCCAGGTAGATGCACAGGCCGTCCATCTCGCCGGTGATGCCGGGACGGCCCATGGGGCTGTAGTCCTCGCATACCTTCTTGAAGGCGGGGGCGTCGATGTAGGCGCCCGTCAGCTCACTGGGGAAGTAGCCAGGAGCAATTCCGTTCACCGTGATGTTGTACTTGGCCCACTCCTGAGCCAGGGACTTGGTCAGCATCAGCAGGCCGCCTTTCGCAGCACAGTAGGCGTTGGTATTGTAGCCCAGACGGCTGACAAAAGCGTGGATGGAGGCGATATTGATGATCTTGCCGTACTGCCGCTCCTTCATGGACAGGCGCACACACTCATGCATCAGCCAGAAAGGTCCATTCAGATCGCTGTCCATGACCAGCATCCAGTCCTCATAGCTCTGTGTCTCCGCCACGTTGCGGCAGGGGATGCCGGCGGAGTTCACCAGAATGTCGATCCTACCGTAGTGCGCCACCACGTCCTCCACGCACTTGGTGATCGTCTCCGGCTTAGTCAGGTCCATGTAATGAGGATAGCAGCGGACGCCGTACTCTGCCTCAATGGCCTTTGCATTCTCCTGCAGGCGGTCCTCCCGCCGGGCCACGATGGCCACGTCCGCACCTGCGGAAGCCATGGCCCGGGCAAACTGATAGCCCAGGCCGGAAGAGCCGCCGGCGCACAGGGCAACTTTTCCGGTCAGATCAAATTTATCATACTTCATCATATCAAAATCCTCCTATTCCAGTCATCAAAGATTCACAGGAACCACACGTTGTCATTTCCTGTGCGGGTCGCTTCCAGAATACTGCCGCCAGCAATGCAGTCGCCGGCCTGCACCACCCGTTCAAAGGCGGCCCCCATTTCGTGATACAGGTCCATGTTGGGCTTGCGGCCCACCGCGATGACCACTTCGTCCACCGCCATGCGCTCCTGCTTCGGCTCCTCACTGTCGGTGCAGGTCATCAGGAGCCCGTCCTTTTCCACCGCGGTCAGGGCGTGATTCAGCAGAAGCTCCACACCATCCTCTTTCAGAATGGAGAGCAGCTTGTTTCGAACTGTTGGATACATTGTGGCGCCAGGGGTGGCCGTCATCTCCACGATTGTCACCTGATTGTCCTTGCAAAGGTAATGGGCCGTCTCCAAGCCCACCATGCCACCGCCGATGACCGCCACCTTCCTGCCGGAGAACTTGACCTTGCCCAGCAGGGCATCCTCCATGGTGTGGACATGGGCACTATCCAGTCCGGCAACCTGTGGCACGATCTCCGTGCCGCCATTGGCTACGACCACGGCATAGGGTTCCAGGGCTTTCACAGTCGCCACATCCGCAGTGACGTTCATCCGAACATCTACGCCCAGCTCCTTCATCTCCGCTTCCAGGGTCTTGATGAATTCCGCCACCATGGTCTTGTGGGGCGGGACCGTAGCCAGATAGGCCATGCCGCCCAAGTAACTTTTCTGTTCCAGTAAAATAACATGGAACGCCCGCTTTGCCAGTGTGATGGCTGCCTGCATGCCGGCAGGGCCGCCGCCGATGACCACCACATTACGGCCTGCTCCACTGCGGATCAGATACTCGTCGTTATACATTGTTCCACGGCCGGTAACCGGATTCGCCGCGCAGGAGAGATAGCCGTCCTGCACCACGGACTTGTTGCACTGCATACAGCCCATGCACTTTCGGATCAGATCCTCTCTGCCGGCCCTGGCCTTGTTGACCCATTCCGGGTCTGCCATCTGCCCTCGGGAGACACCAACGAAGTCGCTGACGCCCTCCTCCAGCAGCTTTTCTGCCGTGGCGGGAAATTTGATAGTGTTGACCGCAATAACCGGGATCTTCACATGGGCTTTTACAGTTTTCGCCAGCTCCTTCCGCCACCCTTCTTCATAGTAGTTGGGTTCGATCATGTTGGGCACTGTCTCATAGACAGCACAGCTGACGTTGAGTGCATCCGCGCCGGCAGCCTCCAGCGTTTTCGCCACTTCTACGGCATAGGCCAGGGTAATGCCACCCTCCACAAAGTCGCTGCCGTTGATCCGCACACAGATGGGATATCTGCCGCAGGCAGCTCGAATACCGTTGATGATCTCCGTCACGATGCGACAGCAATTTTGGACGCTGCCGCCATATTCGTCCGTTCGCTTGTTGGTATAGGGGCTGATAAAGGAGCCCAGCAGATATCCATGGGCGGCGTGGAGTTCGACACCGTCGATCCCGGCCTTCTGGCAGTTGACTGCTGCTGCCACGAATTTTTTGATGATGTAGCCGATCTCCTCTTTGGTCATCTCTGTAGAGACCAGTCCGTTTACCTTGTTGAGGATGGCGCTGGGACCCATAGGCTGCTTCCCGTCATTCAACGCGGGCGGGGCCTCCCGGCCGCCATGGTGGAGCTGAACAAAGATTCTGGCGCCGTGACGGTGGACCCGTTCCGCCATGCGCTGTACACTGCGTACATGCTTGCGGGTGGCGATGCAGAGCTGATTGGGATTACAGGCGCCGCTGGTTTCATCCACCCGGGTAAATTCCGTGAAAATCAGGCCGCAGCCGCCTCTGGCACGATCCTCATAGAATCTGATCAGTTCCGGCGATGCCTCTCCGTCCCAGGAAGCCAATCCGTTTCCCATGGCTGTCATTGCGACACGGTTGCGGATCTCTACTCCGCCGATACATCCCTTTTCAAACAGTTTCTGATAGTGCATTTCCATGGTTCACTCCTTATCAAATTTTCCCCGGAGCCGGTTCCGAGAGGAGGCATGGTTTTGGCTCCTTCTGCGCTCCTGCACGTCCGTTTCCCCTGGTTCTTTTTCTAAATTCGCCAGAATGCCATTTAGCCATATAATCATTCGAATAATCGTTGCTCTACTATTCCCTTGTGTGGGTATAGTGGGGTATTTTTATTGCTATCACGCCAATCCTTGCCCATAGTCTAGCATTTTACTTGCTAAAAGTCAATAAAAATACTTGCCACAAGCAAGTGTTTTTCAATATACAATGACCAAAAGGAGTGGAAGAAATGATCCCATTTGGTCAAATACTTCAGAGACTTCGAAGCGAGAAAAGGTGGTCCCAGTCCAAATTGGCAGAAAAACTAGGCTTATCCGCATCACAAGTAGCCAATTATGAGATGGGGCGTAGATTGCCTTCTTTGCAAATTTTGATTGATATGGCGCGGATTTTAGGCGTCTCAACAGATTATCTATTGGGTGTGGAGAATGAGACGAAACAAATTCTCGATGTGTCTGATCTGACTTCAGAAGAGATTTCATCCGTTTCTTCAGTGATTGATTGTTTTCGAAAATCTCATCAAAAATAAAATATCTTGTGCGACGCATTCGCTTTCTAACGGAAAGCAATATCACTTACCAAGGGAAGATGCACTGTGTGGTATTTTAACCTAGAGCAGGTGATTATAAATGCTATTAGGTAATACGCTAAGAGACTTACGGAACGAAAAAAATCTCTCCCAAAGGCAGTTAGCAAAACGGGTAGGGGTCAACGCCTCTACCATTGCTTTATACGAAACCGGGGATAGGCTTCCATCTTTACAACGGCTTATTGATTTATCACGTGCATTAGGGGTAACAACTGACTTCCTACTCGGACTGAGCAAGCAGAAAGACCATTTTTTAGATGTATCTGGATTATCACCGAGTCAAATTGCGTCACTAGAGCAGATCGTTGAAAACTACCGCGCGCAACGTTAAAACACAGGACATTGAGACTATCCGTCTGTATATAGATATAGTCTTTAATGGTTCGGTGCTAAGAAAGAAATAGGTTCAGAAATAACGATCCTAAAGCAAGGGCGGTGCAATGTAGCACCGCCCTTGCTTCAGGTATTAATAAAACATGGCTTATCCTAACATAGTTACCGTTTTATGTTTTCGCCTCCACGCCCCCCCCTTTTTTCTAACCAAAGATACAGGTCCTCTCAATTTGCAGCCTGCTGCCGGCAACGTACAACTGCACCTTTGATAAACTTTTTCCGTTGAGATGGGTGAGCCCTTGTCCTCATTCCCCCAATGTGGTATATTGTCAAGTTAGGACCGCCAGAAAAGTGGTCAATAAAATACTCCAAGAAATTACGGAGCGTTCACCATGAAGCGAAAGAAAACCAATCCCAATCGGATTCCAATCAATCCTAAGAATTATGATCTGGAGAAAATCAAGAAGCAGGCCGCCAACGGCAAGGTCTTGCAGACGTGGGCGGTTCTCCTGGCAGCACTATCAAATTTTGGGGGAATGACCGCAGAAAAACTGCTGGATATCTGGCAGCAGATAGACCAAGCATCCACTCAGATCTATACCTTTGCAGAGACGGAGCAGGAGCTTGTCAAAATCCGGGAGCTGACCGGTGTCTCTTTATCGCTCCAGCGATCCTCTTCTGTGATTCGTACCGAGGGAGATTTGACGCATTTTATCCGCACGACGGCCGCAAATGCTGTCTCTGCGGCATTTGCAATCATCGCAGAGCCAATGATTCGGGAAAAAATTCTTCCCTTGGAGGAACTTCGGATTGTGCTTCAGCGGGCGGCGGCTATGAATGAAGAGATCGCGGACGGCGAGATTTCTGTTCAAGACATTCAACAGATGTTATTAGATGAATACGGCCTCAAGCTCGTAGATGCCGACGGGCAATGCTCTCTGGTGGCAGTAGAAAACACAGAACCGGCAATGTTGAATGGTTGATTGCAGGCGGAAAATTTCCGAGGGTAGCTTGTCTCTGGCCCGAAAAGGTTTTGTCATAGGTAAAACATCGTAAGCGCCAAATAAAGAGTCAGGCAAGTACCCGTGAGATAATGACAGTCTGTCCCCGGCCTATACGGAAAAATGCCGTGGGCAGGCTCACGGCACGAAAAACGTCCCGGCGCCGTAATCGGCGCC
>NZ_KI271694.1:0-30843 GCF_000469445.2 Oscillibacter sp. KLE 1745
TTCATTTTCCTCTTGACTTTTTATAGCTGGTCTTCCCCGGGAACGGGTCTGATGTTTTCAGAAGGACAGCCCCATCTTTTTCTCACGAAAAAGGCGCATGTCCATTAGTTTCAGGTCAGGGGCAATCTCCGGTTTGAACTCCATTTTATCCAGGATGTGCTTCTGCAGATCCACGCCCGGGGCAATCTCCGTCAGGGTCACCTTCCCGTTCAGCAGGCGGAACACTGCACGCTCTGTAATGAATAGCACAGTCTGATTCGTCTCCTGAGCGTAGATAGAGGAGAAGGTGATCTGCTCCACAGCCTTCTTGAACTTCACGCCGCTGCCATCCTGCCGGACAACCAGTTTGCCATCCTCCACGGCGATATCCTGCTTACCGGAGGTGAAGGAGAAAGCGAAGCAGACCTTCGGCGTGTTCTGGGAGATGTTGATAAAGCCTCCGGGACCCACGCAGCGGCCGGAGAACTTGGACACGTTCACGTTGCCGCAGGGGTCGATCTCCGCACCGCCCAGCACGGTCATATCCAGGCCGCCGCCGTCGTAGGTAGTGAACATATCGGATGAGCGGGTAATGGAGTCTGGGTTCACAGAGGCGCCGAACAGGGGACCGTCCAGAGGTACGCCTCCATAGATGCCAGTCTCCAGAGACAGCGTCACCTGCTCGCTGAGTCCCTCCTCGTTGGCTACATTGGCCACGCCGGCGGGAATACCGATGCCGAGGTTCACCAGAGAGCCCTTCTGCAGCTCCATCACTGCGCGGCGGGTAATCACCTTCTTGTAGGACAGCGCCAGGGGCTTTACGCTTCCCTCAGTAGGAACACGGATATCGCCGATGAGGGAGGGGCTGTAGGCCAGAGCTATGTTGTCCTCCTTCTCCGTCTTCACCAAATAGTCTACATAGGACTTGTGGATCAGCACCTGGCGGGGATCCAGAGAGCCAGCTTTCACAATATTCTTTACTTCTACGATTACCGTGCCGCCGTTGTTGTGTACGGCAGCAGCCAGCTCTAGCAGCTCACCGCGGATGGGCTCATCCTGCAGGGAAATATTGCCCAACTCATCGGCATAGCTGGCGTGGAGAATGCAGGCGTCAATGTGAAAAGCCTTGTAAAACAGGTAGTCCTTCCCATCCACTTTCACCAATTCTACAATTTCGCGGCCCTGCTCCTTGGCGCGGTCATTAATCTTACAGCCCTCCTGCCGGGGGTCGGCATAAGTGTACAGGCCCACATGGGTCAGGATGCCAGGTCGTTTGCCGCCGATGGCGGCCATCAACTGGCCATAGACGCCGAGGGGCATGGTGTAGGCCGCGATCTTGTTCTCGCTGACTGCCCGGCCAATGGGGGGAGACATCCGTAGGTGGGACGCAATCAGGGTATCGATGATGCCGTCATCCTTGATCTTGGACATGCCGCAGCCGTCCTCTACGAAGTCGCCAGGGGCGACGCCGGAGACGATAGTCAGTTTTTTGGGAGTATTCTGCTTCCGAAATTTCTTGCCAATTCCCTCCAGAATGCTGTCTGGAGAGGCAAATGCGCCAAAGCCGCTGACGCCAACGGTCATACCATCGTGGATCAGATCCACGGCCTCGGAAATTGAAATAATTTTCGCCATAGAGATGCTCCTTATTTAAGAGTTGATAAAAAAGCACAGGATACTGTTCCAGGAGGTAAATACGGAGCAGTACCCTGTGCCCAAAGTGTGTGATTACAGGCAGTTCAGCTCCGCCAGACGCTGCAGGGTTTCGTAGCGGGATTTTGCCTCAGCAATGATCCGTTCACGAATCTCATCGTCAATGCGGTTGAAGCGCTTCTGCTTTCCAAGATACTCGGGGATCAGGTCAAAATTAGTGGGCTTCTGGTTGATGGTAATCTTGCCGTCCTCCCGCTCAAACTGCAGCCACATACCGCACTTGGCCGCCAGTTTTGCGATCTGGATGGTCTGGTCAGTGGGGAACTTCCAGCCGGAGGGGCAGGGTGTCAGCACATGGATGAAGCAGGGACCGTCTTTGGTAGCGGCCTTCGCCAGCTTGCGCTTGAAGTCCCTGATGTTGCCCACAGAGGCAGTGGCTTGATAGGCCAGAGGCGTGTGTAGGAGCATGAAGTCGATGTTCTTGCTGACTTCTTTCTTTCCGGTGGGGGTGGTTTTGGTGGAGGCCCCCAGCGTGGTAGCGCTGGAGCGCTGGTTGCCGGTATTCATGTATGCCTCGTTGTTGTAGCAGATGAAGACCGCCTTGTGACCGCGCTCGATGGCACCGGACAACGCTTGGAAGCCGATGTCGAAGGTGCCGCCGTCACCGGCGAAGCCCATGACCGTGACATCGTTCTTGCCCTGGATCTTCAGGGCTTCAGAGACGCCGGAGGCAAAGGCGGGCAGGCTCATAAGGACAGTCTGAACGGAGGGAATGCCCCAGCCAGTCTCATCGCCGCTGCCTGTCAGAATGGCAGAGCAACTAGGAGGTGTCATCGTGATAGTCTTAGGACCCAGAACCTCCAGTGCCGCACGGCCAACGAGTTCCATGGGACAGCCTTGGCAGGTAGTCAGGCCTTTACTCAGCAGATCCAGTTCAGCCATTGCTGTGCACCTCACTTTCTTTCAAATCGATCCAGATGGGTTCATCACAGGTAGCGTTCTTCGCACCTAGCTCTTCCGCCTTGGCGAACACATCTTCCACCGTCTGCTCCCAGATGTCGCGGCCGCCTAGACCGGCGACGAAGCTGTAAGCGTTGGCATTGTTTCCGCTCAACTTCAGGCTGGCCAGCGTCTCCTCGTATAGGGGCCCCATGGAACCCATGGCAGAGACGCGGTCGATGACGACCACATTCTTGGCACCCTTCAGGGCTTTGGCTAGGTCCTTCTGGGGAAAAGGACGGAAGGCCACCACACGGGCGATACCGACCTTCTTGCCCTCAGCGCGCAGCTGATGGACCACATGTTGGACAGTACCGGACATAGAACCCATGCAGACCACCACAGTATCTGCACCCTCGGTGCCATCGCACATGACGCGGCTGTACTTGCGGCCGAAAATCTTACTGAACTCCTCAAAACGCTCGTCCAGAACGCCGGCAGCGGCGCGCATACCCAGATCCTGAGACTTCTTGATTTCCGTAAAGATGGCGGGAGAGGTCAGGTTGTCAATGGCGTAAGGGCGGTCGGTATCTAGCCATGCGTTGACGGGCTTGAACTCTTGAATGAACTGCTCAGCTTCCTCAACAGTGGGAACATTGACCGGCTCGGTCAGATGCGAGCAAAAGAATCCGTCGATATCCACCATAGTGGGGATCAGAACACGCGCATCCTCGCTGGTGCGGTAGGCGATCATCGTCATGTCCAGGGCCTCCTGGGGACTCTGGGCGAATAGCTGGATCCATCCCTGATCGCGCTGGGTCATGATATCGGAATGATCGCACCACAGGCACATGGGGCCGGGGATGGCACGGCTGACGACGGCCATGACCACTGGCAGGCGGGAGGCAGAGGTCACGCCGGTGACCTCATGCATCAGAGCCAGGCCGTGAGAGGCACTGGCGGTGAAAGTTCGCACGCCGGTAGAGGCAGCGCCGATGACGGCGCTCAGAGCGGAGTGCTCGGACTCCACCGTGATGTAGGTGGCATCATACTGCTTCGTATCGATCAGAGAGGAGATGGTCTCCACGATGGGGGTCTGCGGGGTGATGGGGTACGCTGCGACCAACTGTACTTTGGAACGCATAACGCCGTAAGCGATTGCTGCGTTACCGTCTAATGCCTTGATTGTTCCCATCGTTACATCCCTTCCTTTTCGCAGTCTGCTTCCAAGACAAAGTCGATGGCTTTCTTGGGGCACTCCACGGTGCAGATGCCGCACCCTTTGCAGTAAGTATAGTTGATGACCATTTTGTCCGATTGCTTCTCGATCACGCCGCAGGGGCAGTATTCCGCACAGATACCACAGTGGATGCAGGTGTCATCAATGATGACAGGCCGGCGATACCGCCAGGCACCAGTGTGAACATCAGAGATCTTTACAGAGACGGGACCCAGGATCTTAGGGAGAGTCTCAAGCATTTTCATACGCTGCTGCACAAGTTTTTGCATTTAGTTCACCAGCCTTTCCGGGAATTTTCAGTTTCACAGCCTGCATGAGGCTGTCCAGGGAAACACAGCCCGTGGCCTTGGCCAGGGCACCCAACATCGCGACATTAGGGGGGACCTCACCCAGCATCTCGTGGGTGATCTTGTTGGCGTCAATCTTGGCCACATTCTCAAAGGAACTATTGACGTAATCGACCTCATCGGTATTCACCACCAGGGTGGAACCTGGGCGGACGCCCTCTGTGATGTCGATATCCAGATCCTTCAGACTGGTATCGAAGCAGATTACACAGTTTGGGCGGTAGACGTAGGATTTAACGTTGATTGGGTCGTCAGCAATCCGAGCGTAGGTATACACAGGGGCGCCCTTGCGTTCCTGGCCGTAAGAGGGGATGGCTTGGCCGAACTTTCCCTCTATGATTGCAGCGTTAATCAGGATTTTGGCCGCCGTGACCGCACCCTGACCGCCGCGAGAATAGAATTTAAATTCCCACATACTAAGGTTTCCTCCTTATAAATTTGTCACCGCTCAACACGTCACTCCTGGTAACGCGCTAGGTAGGAATTCGTTTTGTACTGACGGATCAAAAGCTGTGTCTGCACATTTTTGACACCGTCGATGCTGTAGATCCGTTCTTCCAGATAACTGGCTACTTTTTCAGGGCTGTCGATATAGGCATGTACATGCAGCCCCGTCGTTCCGGTATGCTGAGAGACCACCGCTACTTCTTCCTGTGCAGCCACTTGATGGGCCACGGAATCCATCTTGCCGGGTTCCACTTCAATATCCATGAATACACCGGCCAGCTTTTGATAAGCTTTGGCATCGATTACCACAGTAAAACCGCGGATCACGCCGCCCTCCTTCATGTTGTTGATCCGTTCCCGGACTGCTACGCGGGACAAATGGACCTGCTCGGCAATGTCCGAATAAGAGCATCGCCCGTCGCCCTTTAAAATTTCCAGGATCTCATAATCAGTTTCATCCATCTGATACATTGCACTACCTCCATACGATTTTTCATATTGGGGCCTGCAGATGGTATCCTGGATGTATGGAAATTATCCCAGCAGACCCACGCTTGCAATCAGCGCAGTCCAGACCGAGTTGATGAGGACATAGCCGATGGTAATGACGATGCCGGTGCCCATCATATCCTTGATCTTCCAGAAACCGCCGGAATAGGTCGTGTAGCAGGTAGGATCAATGGGGACCAGGAGCAGCATGCTAGTGGACATGCAGACGGGCAGGCACACCACGATGGGATTCAGGCCCAGATTCAGCGCCAGTGCGCCAACCACGGGCAGGCACAGGCCAGCCAGGGAAACGCCCTGAGGCATGGGATAGTGTCCGACCATCATCATCAAGTTGATGACCAGCAGCAGGATTAGAATACCCATTCCGGCAACCTTGCTCAGGAACAGATCCGCCAGGATGCCGCTGAGCCACTCACCGGTACCCAAGTTGGCAACCATGGTGGCCAAAGCGGTGGCGGTGCCGCAGATCATGAATGCAGACCAGTCGACTTTGCTGTTGACTTCCTTCCAATCCACCATGTTCATACCAGGCATGGACATTACGAAGATGCCGGCCCACGCAGTCATGTACATGTCGATACCGGTGTACTTGGGGATGAACCACATAACGATCATAACGGAAAAGACAATAGCAAACTTCAGTTCATCGCCGCGCAGGGGACCGATGTTCTTGCGGTCTTCCTTTAGAGAGTCCAGACCCTTCACTACGTCCATCTCAGGCTTGAAGATGGTGCAGAAGAACAGCCAGGCCACAATGGTGCTGGCAATTGCCACGGGTACGCCCACTATGGACCACTGTACAAAAGATATCTCCACACCGCAGATGCTCTTGAGCAGAGACATAGTCACAGCATTCATGCCACTGCCAGCAGGAGTGCCGATACCACCCAGAGCGGCAGCCACAGGAATGCCCAGCATCATAGCCTTGCCATAGTTGGACTTGCCAGGCTCGCAGCCATTCTTCTCCAGCAGAGGCGTGCACAGACCAAAGAAGATTAGCGCCGTGGGGATGTCCGCCAGAAACATTGAGATGATGCAGGTCCCCAGCATTACGCTGAGCAGGACCATCTTCGACTTGTTGCCCAACATGGGCAGGACATACAGGGAGAGACGTTTGCCGAGGCCGACTTTTGCGAAGATCTGGCCAATGATCATAGCGCCCAGCAGGAAAAAGGTACCAGTTCCGGAGAAGCCGGCCAGAATCTCTTCTTCTGCCGCAAATCCGACCCATGCGCCGAAGAAGAGGACAAAGATAGCGGTAACCGCCATTGGAACGGCTTCCGTCAGCCACAGAAATACAGCGACAAAGAGGACCAAGAACCCATCCCAGCCCGCTTGGTCCAGCCCCTGCGGCACAAAGTTGTGCAGAACCGCAAAGGCACCGAAAATCAGAAGCAAGTAAATGAGCTTTTTGATTTTGTCTTTTCCAAACGCCGAGTTATCCATACAAAACTCTCCTTTTTCTTTTCCCACACACGTGAAAAATCGTTTGGCCTTTGGTTCTCTCAACGGCTGCGCATTCGTTGGGAGCTGGAGTTGCGGTATTCCGCCATCGCGATGCTATTGCTCCATGTGGAAAATATACCATTCTGGAAGCTTTCTTTGTGGTAGGGTTTGTCGAAAAAGCGAGACAAAAGGAATTTTCAGAAGAATTCTATCATTGCTACAATCCTGCCTAATTTCGATTATACAAATGTCATAAAACAATCTGCATTTTTGCACATATTTAAGTGATTATTCTGCCTCTTTGTCCGCAAGTAGTGGATTTCTGCTTCAGTGGACGGATTACGAAACGGAACTTTATTTAGATGATGTCAAAAAGCGCGAGGAAAAAATATGGTGCATACCGGGCGTTTTGTGTGTCCGGCATGCACCTTACTTTCACTTTGTTTCTGTCAAAATATCCTGCAAAAGCCTTTCTGTGCAGGCCACGATCTCCGCAAGTCCATCCTTTCCAGGAGCTTCGTAGTGGATACCGCAGATCACCGTGACCGCTATGTGAAGATGTTCGGACAGTGTTTTTGCGAACTCATCCCCCACAATGTCATCCCGATGCTCCGGAAGTAAAATAGTTTTCAGATGGCTGCGACCTTTCTCCCAATAGCCAACGCTTATGCTGCCGATATGCGGCGCACAGCCGCCGGTGATCTGCACGAGCAAGTCCTTTCCAAGCGGCTGCAAATCAATACAGATGGGATACCCCAGAACCTGCTTCTCATAATGCGATTTTTTCATGGTCATCCTCCAGTAGATCAAATTTCTGCGGCTGCCGCATCACGCCAGCCCTTTGGAGCACTCTCGCTTAAGGTTCTGTCGTTCCATGTCTAGCTTCACCTAGTGATGCCGCCTTGGGATGACTATATCAAATATCCGTCACTTTTCATATAGAAATCTGTATATATTCTCGGACCGGTCATTTTCCGGCAGTCTTCTTTCTGCTTTGATAATTACAATCACTCCATAATAAAAAACTCCCAATTCCCTTTTGTGTTCCCAGAGACTAAAATCTAGAAGCCGATGTAGAAATATTCATCTGGGCATATGATGCGCTACCTCAAGTCTTGAAAGTCAATTCCTTGCAGGTTTTCTCTCGGTTTCGTCATGACTGGTCGTTTCTTTCTGCCTGTCGGCATAGAAAGGGACAGTCGGTTTTCTCGGCTGTCCCTTGGGGTAAATTTCTTCTTTCTTATTCTGTTAAAACATCTTCTACGGAAATGGGGTTTGCGTCATACTCAATTTCTAAAGCTCCACCAATCGTATCAAAGGCTTTTAACTTGTCCAAATCATTTTTTGCGTTTGATGATACAATAATATGAAGCCGATATGGATTTTCATAGACAGCAGAATAAGAAACAAATGGTAAATCCCCATTACTCATAGCTGTGCTGACTTTAGCTTGTAATTCGGTAATATATTCTAATGTGATAACTTCATTGAATGTTTCTGTTGCCGGAGAAGTCGGGGTATTTGTTTCTGTTATTGCTTCTTCGCTCTGCGTCTGTTGATTTTCTTCTGGTTTAATATCATAATGTCCTGTTTCATTTTCGGCGGGGGTATTAGGCTCTACCTCATGGTAGGTGTTTTCATCAACAGGCGCGTCAATGTTTATATCGGGATTGTTAGTTCCCTCAATTCCTGCCACACCCTCTTTCACATAAAATTGATATATTCCATTTACCTTTACAATGCAAATAGCATCATCTGACGGGAATTTTATAAAATGATAAATAGTTTCTCCAATTATGCTTTCGTCTTGGCTATCGCCGACAATACCCATAATGTCGCCTAAATCATCATCGGTAATCTGATATGTGTTTTCATCGGTCAAACCTGTTGCATTTTCGTCTATAAGTCCGAAAGTCTTTCGTTGAGAAAAAGAAATCGGAAGATAGAGAACATCGCTTCCTTCCATTGTAAACCCGTAAGCATTTTCTTCGACAACGGGTGGTGTGCTGGGGATATCGTTTCCAATGAAATGGGGAAGTGTAAATGCCCCCGCTACGATAAGGCATAAGCAAGCTGCCATAGTTCCCCATTTCATCCAGCTGGGCTTCTTTGCTTTGTGATCCGCCCTTGCCTCGTTGATATGCTTCTCATTGATATCACCGAGGACTTCATACAGTTTTTCATTCGTCATAGTTCAAAGCCCCTTTCTAAAAGGTAGTTGTGTAGTTTTAGGCGGGGGCGGTTCAAGGTCATTGATACTGCTCCATCATTCATACTGTGTCGGACAGCAATTTCTGAAATGCTGTCGGTGTACCAATATCGGCTGATAAAAATGCTTCTTTTCTTTGGCGATAGACTATCCAAAAATGTATCAATGGCTTTCGTGAGTTCCTTTTGGTCAAATGCCTGTTCAACATCATCCTTGCCAGATACCAAGCCAGAAAGTTCCTCCAAGACCACAGGCAATTCTCCACCACCACGTTTATCGGAAGTATTGTGTTTATACCTGTTAAACGACAGGTTTCTTGTAATTTTTCCAAGGAATGTGGACAGAATGCTTGGCCTGTGAGGCGGCATGGCGTTCCATGCGTTTAAGTAAGTATCGTTGACACATTCTTCGGCATCTTCCTGATTGCCCAGTATGTTCTTAGCAATCGAGGCACAATAGTTCCCGTATTTGTCAGATGTGGCATGGATAGCCTGCTCGTTTCTATCCCAGTATAACTGGACTATCTGTGCATCATCCATCGGTTTTCACCTCACTTCCTTATTTACCTTTTCACCTATATACACAACTTTTGAACTCAAATCTCACACATTTTTTCAAACTTTTTCTATCCAATAATACCATATTGTTATCACTACAGTATATATAAATAGGACTACCATCCAGTTATGAACGATAGTCCTATTGCTGGTTGCCTTTTATACTACCTGTGGGAACTCACCCTTAGTATTGATGTCTAATGGCCTGACTTTGATTTTATCGTAGTTCTCTGCATATTGGGAGCCGTCCGCTATGGTTCGCTTAAGCAATAGTTCTTTGTCTGCAAGGGAAAGCCCCTTATGTTGCCATAGCCAGATAAACAATGCCATGTATTGGTTGAGGTATTTTGTTGCTGGTAACCGCTCTGCACTCTCTGGAAGCATTTTTTCTATCTGTGAGTGTATTCCGTTGACTGCTCCGAGGTTAAATGGGCCATTGGAATGTTCGCCAGACGGTATCTGCACATGGCGTACACGCTCCTGCTTTGCCAAAGTCGGATAGGCCCCATGGCTGTCTGTGACAAGTGTTGTATTACCGCTCAACCTGCCGCTTAATAACTTCTTTGCGTCGCCTGTTTCCAGTCTGCCTACGGATACCGGCTTGGCGATTATCTGCTGTTCATCGTCTACCACTACCACGATACAGACCTGTTCGTTGCTGATACCCCGCTTATAGGTCTTGGTATTGTCACGAAGTTCTTGTAAGTATCCGGGAATTGCTGTGACCTGCTCCCATAAACCATGCCTCACCAAATATTCGTTCTGTTCCTGCATGGTCATATTGTGCCGGGGAAATCTGCGGAGTTTCCAAATGAAAAAGGCTGGGTCCCGCTTTCCCTTGAACGATACCGGACAGTACCATTCATCACATTGTATAATGCCCTCAAAGGTAAAGGCTGGCTTGCCCCTCGCATCTAATGCACCCAAATTCTCAGCCATCCTCTGGTATAGGATGTCCCCAATCTGGATTTTGTGCCTGTGTGCTGTTGATCTGCTGACACCCATCCTCTCCGCAAGCTGGCGAATCGGGATATTCTCAATGATACCCGTAAACAAGGCGGATAACTGACTTCGGGTTAGTCTGGTGTTTGGGTTCTCTGATATGCTGAATGTCTTTCCGCAGTCCTTGCATATCATGCGGATACTGCCTTTCGAGGTGGTTCCGTGTTTTTTGACGGAAATACTCCCACAATGTGGACACGCATTGATACTTTTCTCATTCCTGTCATTTTGTTGTTCCGACCTTATTGCCTGCGCCCGAAGTATCAGTTCATCCAGTTGGTCTGCTGTCAAACTATCCAGGGCGCCGTTCTTCATTATGTCTGAGAAAAAGTCGGACATACGTAGGCCACCCCATTCTATGGAATTTTTTGCGCCTGCTCCATCTTCGGCGCTTGCCCTTCAATCGTAGATGATGTTCCTCAACAACGCCCGCTTTTGAATGTCAAGCGCCCTCTGCTGGAATTGTGCCGCTCTTTGTTGTAGATATGCCGCCTCCTTTACACACTCCTCCGCTTCACCAAATTCTGAGATGATTTGAAGCCGAAGTTCGTTTTTGCTCTTTGCCTTTTCTTCACTCTCATCTAGTAATGCTTTTTTCAAATATCCTGCATCATTTAGCAGTGATGCCACCATGATACCAAACAGCCCCTTGTGCTGATTTGGATTGTCTATCCTCCTCTCTATATTGATGCGCTTAAATTCTTCCCACTCTGGGGCCGCTATGATTTCAACTGCTAAGTCCTTTGCGTACCTGCGAGCCTCAAAGGTTACATAGTTGTTTGTGATAACGACTGGCTCCCCATAGTCCTTGTGATGCGCTGTCCCAGCAAATATCTCTTGGATTGGTCCTTTCCCAAGAGGCTTGTTGTAGTACTTGCATTGAATATAAAACCGCTTGGTCGTGTTCTTATTTACTGCGGCTATAGCTATGATATCTATACCACAGTCGTTCTTACCTACACGCTCTGCCTTCATCCGAAGCTGACAAGCAGTTCTTTAACCCATTCCTCAAACTCAATGCCAGAAGCGCAACGCTCAAAGTCAATGTCCATAGGCTTACGCATGATGTATACGTCCTTTCAAAGTAGATTGAACTTTTTAAGTTCAACCCCTTTTATCCAAACGTATCATTGTGGTTTTCTCTGCCTAATTGGAGATGTATCACTTAATATATGGGATGTTTAGGTGGAAAATATAACGTAGTTCTCTCTCCTTGGAACGTCATATATATCTTTGCTATCAAAAAATATTTGATATTTCAATTTTGTATATGCACAATAAATAGATACTTGAATTATCTAATCTGCTTAAAATAATAGACGCACCCATTTCTGAGCGCATCTGTATGTTTATAGGCAGTATTCACATAATATTCGTCAGCTTATGGCCGGGAACACAAAGTCGAATTGGGACATAAAAAACAAAAATAATTCGTCACAGTAAAGGGGAACCGCATTTATCCCGGAAACCGTAGACAGCATGACCGGAAATCTTTATAGCCGGAAAGATCACAAAGCGGTAAAATGCCTTATTTTTTATACATTTCCCTTGTCCTTGTGGTGGGGAAAGCACGATTTAATAATAACGTAATGTTAATAGTAGAAGCTACCGTCCGATAAAAGGCGCTATCGGCTATGAAGTCTGCAAATCTCCCATATTTTCAGTCGTAAAACACCGTACTTGTTGCTACACTGAACACAGGAAGAACTCTATCTTGGAGATAATTGTATATGGCCGGGGAGCCGGAGTGGCCCACCGGGGAGCCGATCAAGCAATAGAGCTTGGTGTGTCCGGAAATTCTGCTCTCCATCGTTCGTTTCCTCCTTTATCTTTCCAGCACCTCGGGCCAGATCTGTTCCAGCACGGCCCGGGCGGCTTCATAGTTGTCCTTTGCGGCCTGGGCCACGCCCCGGCTCAGGATCTCGTCGCTGATGACCTCCACGCCCACCACGGCGGGCCGGACGCCCTTGTCCCGGATCAGCCTTACAAAGCCGGCGGTGTTGCCGCAACCAGTGCCGGGGAGCATCCGGTCGTGCATGGACTCGTCCCGCAGGATGCTCTTGGCATAGGGATGGGCCTGCACGTCGTTGATCTAGGTGGAGACGATCTTCTCCGCCGGGAGACCCTCCAGGACCGACAGGTCCAGGGGCTGATCCGCCCGGACGCAGTGCCAGGAGTCCAGCAGCAGCTTAGCGTTGTCGCAGCCGGCGGCCTGCACCACGGCCCAGGCCTTCTTCACATCCGGTAGGCCGCTGTAAGGCATGGGCTCCACGCCGATGGTGTACTTCCCCGCCCGATAGCACAGCTCCCGGAGCCTCTGGGCCGTGTGCTCCACAGAGTAGTTCTCCATCAGGCCGCAGTTGATGCTGTCCATCCCGAAGAGTCCGCACATGTGGAAGCAGATCTGCTCCTTGTACTTCTGCTCATAGGAGCGGTGCTCCCCCGCCCACTGGACGATGTACTCCACCTCCGTGACCTTCATGCCGTACTTGCCCAGAATATCCAGAAGATCTTGATCAAAGAGCCCCCTCGTTCAAGGCGTCCACATAGGTCTCCGCCCGGAGGCCGATGCCCTCGAAGCCGGCAGCATTGGCGGCGGCGATACGCTCCTCAAAAGCGCACTGGTCCCCCAGTGTCCAGGAGTTGATGGTGATGGGATCGTTCTGAGACATGAATAGTTCCTCCTTATGATTCTTTATCGTTCCGGCACCCGCCGCAGCACCTGGCGGCAGACCTCTTCGATGCTCAGATGGGACGTGTCTACGGTGATGTCCGCCGCGGCCTCGTACTTGGGGCGGCGCTGTTCCATCAGGGCGGCGATGCCCTGGTCCATTTCAAGGCTCTCCCGGCCCAGCATCCGGCCCAGTCCGGCGGAGACAGAGGACTTGCCCGCACCCATGAAGCCAATCAGAAACAGGTTGTTCATCTCTGGGCCTCCATAGCCGCTGCGGCCTCCACAGCGCCGGGCCGCTCCCGCTTCAGGCTGACATTGAGGTACAGGGCTAGCAGGATGCCGTTCAACATCACCGCCATGTTGAACAGCAGCACTAGCTGGGGGCTCTCGATACCGCCGATTCGAGTGAGGACGCCCGCCACGCTGACCACCAGATAGTTGGCCACGCTGGAGGCGATCATGACGACGGGGGTGATGACGCCCCTCTTCTTGGGGAACATCTCATTGGCCACCGCCGTCCCCAGCTGCAACACGCCACCGGCGGCGAAGAACCCCAGCAGAAAGCTGCCGGCCAGACACATGACGGGCTCCTGGACCAGGTAAATGGCCACCAGCGTCGCCAGGGCCACGGTGGGATAGGCCACCAGGGTCTTGGCGGGTTCCACGTTCCGCTTCAGCAGGGTCGCGCTGGCAAAGAGCGCCAGGACGATCCCCACGGAATAGAAGGACTGAATGCGGCTGGGATCAGTGAGGCCGTAGAGGGCCCCCAACTCCTGATTGCAGTTGATCCACAGCATAAAGGTGGTGGAGGTGGTGAATCCCAGGCACACCAGCACCACGGCGGAGGTGGTGAACTGCATCCGCTCCTTGGGGGCGTCCTTGGCCTTCACAGTCCACTCAAAGGACAGGAAGGGCAGGAACGCCAGGAAGACACCGTCCACGATGATCAGCGCCGCAGTGGCCAGGAAGATAGTGCGGAAGGGCAGCTTCCGCACCGCCACGAAGCTGATGACAAAGGGGAGCAGGAACCGGGCGATGGAGATAGAGAGCCCGGTGAAGATGTTGGCAATGGTGCCCTTCTCCTTGAAAATCTCCATGCAGGAGGGGGTGATGCTAGTGTCCAGGAAGGAGTTGGCCATGCCACTGACAATGGCCAGGGCGTAACCCACATACAAGTTGGGGGAAAACGTCACCGCCAGCAAAAACACGGCGTATAGGGCGTAGCCGACCAGGGCGGAGAGGCGGCGGCCCAGCCGGTCGGACAGGGGCCCGGCCACCGGAAAGGCGATGAGCCAGCCCAGGCCGATGGCAGCGATCACCGCCACCACGCCGGAGACATCGTAGCTGCCGTCCGTCAGGACGGCGGCATCCCACATGGCGGCGAAGTCCTGCTTGTACTGGCCCATGATGGAGGCGGTGATGCCCAGGACAAAATAGGTGATGTACAGGACCAGTGCTGTGGGGTAGTATTTTCTGGAGTCCACAGTCTGGTTCATGTCGGTTCTTCCTTTCTTCAGGTGTAGAGCAGCGCCCGCATCTCCTCCACCGCCATCTCCAGGCCGCTGTAAAGGCGGAACGCCGCCTCCTGGCAGAGGAGCATCCCCAGCCCGTCGCAGGTTTTGCAGCCGGCGGCCCGGGCCGCCGGGATGTCAAAAGCCAGATAAGCCCAGTTCAATCCAAATTCCTGAAAGCAGTGTTTATACATGGCCGGGGACTGGGAGTGCTCCACCGGCGTTCCGATGAGCCCCAGCATGGCCGTGGTTCCTGAAATGTGCAAAGCAAGTTCCTCTCTTTCTGCCATAGGGCGTGCCATTTATGCGTATTTCTCCAGCAGGGATTTGAATGCTGCTTTCTGGTCCAAGAAACGGTTCATCTGCCCGATCACCTTTTCCTTGATCAGAGCCGCCAGAACGGTTCCGGCCCCCCAAGCCATCCAAAATACTCCCCAAATGCCTGCCAGCAGTGCGGTGACGACCAGGCACCTCAGATCGAAAGGCACCTTGATCCGCGCATAGGTCACACCTGTGATGGCCGAGACTTCCCGTAGGAACAGCTCTGTTGGAACAAACAGTATTTTACAGTGGTTGAAAAGGGCTACGCCAAAGCAAATCACCAGATAACTCACGGCAAAATACGCCACCCGAAAGGGCAACGTCTTGGGCAGGACGCCAATCCCAAACTCCAGCAGCTCCCCAAAGCAGAATCCCACCGCGAGACTGAGGAGATAAGCCGGCACGAACCGCTTGCGCAGCAGCATCAGGTTCAGCATCAGCCCCCTGGAAGAGATAGGTCTACGTCCCCATGGAGCGCGCCGGACATACGGCAGTCAGGGCATATGGCATGCTGGAGATTGCCGGAATGCCGGAGCCGGAGTACCGCATCAGTACTACGCCGAATCTGTTGATTACCAGTGCAGCCAGCAGCGCGACCCCGCCCCGGACAGTCAGGCGCTTATCGAAGTCCTCCATGGCACATCCACTTCCCACCGGAATTTGTAGTACCGGGCGAGCACGTGCCGGGTGTCCTACCGTGTGTATTGTCAGTTCGGTTACCATCACTGCATTTTAATGATAAGAAATTAACAAATCAATTATTTTGTATAAATTTATAGAAACTTTCTATCGTTTGTGGTATAGTGAGCCTGCAAACCATAGGGGGGATCTTTCATGAATCTGCTGCACCTCCGCTACTTCGTCGAGCTGGCGCATACCCGTCATTTCACCCGCGCGGCAGAGCAGCTCTACATCACACAACCCAGCTTGAGCCATGCCATTACCTAGTTGGAGACAGAGTTGGGTGTGCCGCTGTTTGAACGGGCCGGGCGGACTACCACATTGACCCGGTTTGGGAAGCAGTTCCTTCTTTGTGCACAGTAGACATTGACAACCTTGGATGAAGGAGTGGGCGCTCTGCAGCGAGTGGCCCGGGGCGAGGGCTTGATCCGCCTGGGACTGCTCCGGACGCTGGGCGTAGATTTTGTCCCGGGACTGGTCGCCCGCTACCTGCGGGAAAATCCCGGTTGGAATCTCCGCTTCACTTTCCATACAGGGGTTACCCAGCAGCTTCTGGAGGGACTGCTGGAAAAGCAATTCGACCTGGCGTTCTGCTCCCAGCCTCCGGCGGCGCTTCAACTCACAGCCGTTCCTGCGGGCCGTCAGGATGTGGTCCTGATCGTCCCACGTAGTCATCCCCTGGCAGAATTCCATACGGTAGATTTGGCGGATACCCTCTCTTACCCGCAGGTCTATTTTTCCAAGAGCTCCGGAATGCGGGACGTTGTGGACGGCCTGTTTGCCCAGATCGGCGGCACCCCGAAAATCGCCTATGAGACGGAAGAAGACCAAGTAATTGCCGGCTTAGTGGCGCATGGCTTTGGGATCTCCGTGGTTCCTTATATGGAGATGCTGCTACGTCTGGATGTGAAGATCCTGCAGATTAGTCGCCCTGTGCTGGAGCGGAATTTTTATCTGGTCAGCAATGATAAGATCTACCTGCCGCCAGCGGTACGGCAGTTTCGACAGTATGTTTTGAACGGCGGATACCTGTGAAGGTATACAATTTTGCAGTTTGGGATTTGTGCCTCCCTGATGGCAGATTTATGACAAATTATATTTGATTTTCATTGCCTTTTGGCAGTGTGAGGCGGGGAACAATCTGATTTTCCCGTGCAAAACATGCGGCAAACCAGTCCCGTTTCATGTGTTCAGCCCAGCCCGGGGATAATCATGAACCCATTTAGGATCATTTTAAAAGCTGTCTGGATATCCGGGTCCCCGGCTCCAAACAGTCGGGCAGCTTTTGGACGGAAGGCCGAAACGGTATCCCGCAAAAGATCTATCCCTGGTGCTTTTACAATCCTCTCACTGTACACATGGTTTTTTGTGCTGAGGAGCACCTTTCTTTGATCGATGCGGCATAGTTTCAGCCTGACATGTGCCGTTCCGCTTTCAGGCGGACACAGAACAGAAACGTCACAGGCAGAAGTCACGAGGCAGGCGGAATACCGAGCCAGTACCTTCCCGACATAACAGCACACAGCAGAGCGGGAACAGGTATGAGCGCAGGCCCCTTTTTCACGCACGGGGCCGCCGGCCTGCGTCCGTCAGTCTCCAGCAATCCTGCGCTTTCTGGATTTCATAGCGTGCAGGAGAAAAGTGAAGCCAGATGGATGTATGAGAGACTATTGGCCTTTTGTATAAGGTTCTTTCTAAATAAAAACAAAAAATTTCTATTGGAGCTTTGCCGTACCGGTATCAAGGATGCAATGCCTCATATACCAGATTCCGTTGTCAGCGTGTCAGCCTTTTAAAAAAGCACGTACATTGTCTACACCCCCATGCCGCAGAACGTTGAGATATGTACCTTCTCTCAGCGCCTGATATAAAATAGCCACACTAAAATAGCCACACCCTTAGGTGTGGCTATTTTTATATGTCACAGGGACTTCCAGACGTTCAGCGAAAATGTCTGACCGTGCATAAGTGCCGCCTGCTCTGCAGATGCAGAAGGTTTTTGTAAACATATAACAAAAAAGCACTTACACATTTACACAAAATGACGTTTTTGAAAAAAAACCAAAAATCCTCCCCTGTCATGTGAAAAACAGGCGTTCCAAAAATGCCGGGTGTTCGATAAAATAATCACAAAGAGGTATATGTGAGGGGGGAGAACTGCATGGAGTATATCTTGGAAATGAAGGATATCAGCAAAACCTTCCCAGGCGTCAAGGCGCTGGACCATGTCCAGCTGCAGGTACGGCCGGGAGAGGTCCATGCGTTGATGGGAGAAAACGGAGCCGGTAAATCGACCCTGATGAAGATCCTGATGGGGATTTACACCAGGGATGCCGGCGGTGAGATCCTGTTTGATGGCAAGCCCTATATGGTTTCCAACCCCAAAGAAGCCATGGACATGGGCGTGGCCATGATCCACCAGGAGCTCAATCCCATCTTGGATATGACCGTATACGAAAACATCTTCGTAGGACGGGAACTGCGCAAGAACGGTCTGGTGGACAAAAAGGCCGAGATTGAACAGGCTCAGAAGCTGATTGAGGAGTGCGGACTGCACGTCTCGCCCAAGGAGACGCTGCGGAACCTGACAGTTGCCCAGTGCCAGCTCATCGAGATCATCAAGGCGATCTCCGTCAACGCCAAGGTTATCATCATGGATGAGCCCACTGCCGCCATCACCGACCGGGAAGTGGAGCTGCTGTTTGGACATATCCGCCGCCTGAAGGAGAAGGGCGTTGCCATCATCTACATCTCCCATCGCATGGCGGAGATCTTTTCCATCTGCGACCGGGTCAGCGTCTACCGGGATGGACAGTACATCGGGACAGGCACCACAACGGAGCTGGACGAAGGCCAGCTCATTAAAATGATGGTGGGACGGGAGATCACGGATGTGTATCCAAAGCTGGAGGCGGACATCGGCGAGGTCGTCTTTGAGGCAAAAAACATCGTCCGGGCCGACAACAAGGTCAAGGGCGTGAGCCTGTCCGTCCGCCGCGGTGAAATTCTGGGAATCGGCGGGCTGGTGGGCGCTGGGCGCAGCGAGCTGGTGGAAGGCATCTTTGGCATGCACGCCCTTTCACAGGGAGAGATTTTTGTCCACGGCAAGCGGGTGAAGATCTCCTCTCCGGAGGACATCATCAAACAGGGTGTTGCGCTTATCACCGAGGACCGAAAGGTCACGGGACTGAATCTCAGCGGCACGGTCAACGACAACATTGCCATGGTGGCCATCAAAAAGCTCCTGACCCACGGACTCTACAACAAGGGAAAAGCCCGCCGCGCGTCTGAGGAGTATATCGAAAAGCTCAACATCAAGACTCCTTCCGCAGACCAGATCGTGGGAAACCTCTCCGGCGGCAATCAGCAGAAAATCGTCATTGCAAAGTGGCTTTTGAACGATCCGGACATCATCATTCTGGACGAGCCCACCCGCGGCATCGACGTGGGTGCCAAGCGGGATATCTACCTGCTGCTGGGCAATCTGGTGCGCCAGGGCAAGGCGGTCATCATGATCTCTTCGGAGATCCCGGAACTGATGGGTATTTGTGATCGGATCATGGTCATGTGCGAGGGCAACTATTCCGGAGAGGTCAGCCGGGAGGAATTCTCCCAGGAGCGGATCATGACGCTGGCCTCTGCCATCAAGGTGTAAAGGGAGGAAGAACTATGAAAGAAAAGAGTCGTGCAAAATCGCTGATCAGCGAATACTTCATCTTCGTGATTTTTATTGCGCTGGTGGTGGTGCTGACCTGCCTGAAGCCCAGCTTCATCCAGCCTGCCAACCTGGTCAATATTCTGAAGCAGGCCTCTATCAACGGCATTCTGGCATTCGGCATGATGTTCGTCATCATCGCGGGCGGCTTTGATATGTCAGTGGGCTCAACGGTCGCGTTCACCGGCATCCTGGCCGCCATGCTGGGCCAGGGACAGTATCCGATCTTCGTGCCGCTGATCGTAGCCATGCTGGGCGGCCTGGCCGTGGGCGTTGTCAACGGCGTGGGCGTTGCCGTGGGCAACCTGCCTCCGTTCATCATGACACTGGGAACCATGACGGCGGTCCGTGGTCTTGCCCTCCTGATCTCCGACGGCAAACCCATCATCGGAATCAGCGAATCGTACAAGGCTGTGGCGGCGTCTTCGATCTTCGGCATTCCCATGCTGGCGGTCTTTCTGGTGATTACCATTCTGCTCTGCTCCTTCGTGCTGTCGAAGACAGTCTACGGCCGCCGGGTATATGCCTGCGGCGGAAATCTGCTGGCAGCGCAGGTCTCCGGCATCAACACCACCAAGATCCGCATCTCCACCTTTGCCATCGCGGGGCTTCTGGCAGGCCTGAGCGGCTTTTTAATGACCTCCCGTGTTACCATTGCCCAGCCCACAGCGGCTGAGAGCTATGAGATGGATGCCATCACGGCCTGCGTGGTGGGCGGCGTCTCTATGACCGGCGGCGTGGGCAAGCCTTGGGGCGTGGTGATTGGCTGTCTGCTGATCACGGTCATTGCCAACGGTCTGGACATCATGGGCGTGTCTTCCCACTGGCAGAAGATCGTCAAGGGCGCCATCATCGTACTGGCTGTGCTGATCGACGTGAAGGGCAAGAGCAAGAAACGCTGAACGGTATTGAGAGAGGGGCGTTCCCCGTCCTGCTCTTGATATATATCGAAATGAACCAAACATTTCAAGGAGGAAAGAACATGAAAAAGAAGAAGTTTCTGGCTCTGCTGCTGACCGGCGCCATGGCGCTGGCCGCCCTCACCGGCTGCAGCAGCGGCACCGAGACCACCGAGGAGAGCACTGGTGGGGATGCGTTCGCCGAGAGCGGAGACGGCGCCTATAAGATTGCCCTCATCCAGCAGCACCAGACCAACGCGTTCCAGATCGGCGTCACCGAGGGCGCACAGGCGAAGGCCGATGAGCTGGGTGTAGAGTTGAACATTCTGAGCGCCGATCAGGACGCTGCCAAGCAGATCAGCCAGATCGAGCAGTGCGTGTCCGAGGGCTATGACGCCATCCTGTTCGAGCCCGTGGATCCCGATGGCCTGCGCGACGCCGCTAAGGCCGCTGCCGACGCCGGCGTCATCATGATAAACATCGTATCCGCCTGCACCGACTGGGAGTCCGCCGGCATCTCTGCCGTGTCCTGCGGTGACAACGTCAAGGCCGGCGAGAATGAGATGCAGCATGTAGCGGATCTGCTGGGCGGCAAGGGCAACATCGCCATCCTGACCGGCCCCTCCTCCACCACCGACACGACCGCACGCCTGGAGGGCTATCGCAATATTCTGGCCAACTATCCGGACATGACGGAAGTGATTGCTCCCGCGGACTGCGCATGGGACACCGCCAAGGCCCAGTCCACCGTGGAGAGCTGGCTGTCTGCCTATGATCTGGACGCCATCGTCTGCCAGAACGACGGCATGGCCGTGGGCGCGGGCAACGCCGCCGGTGCCAACAGCGGCATCGTCATCACCGGCCTGGACGGCACCCCCGACGGCTATGAGGCCATCAAGGACGGCCGCATCACCGGCACCGTGGCGCAGGACGGCGGTCTGATGGCTTCCAGCGGCGTGGAAGCTGCTGTCACCCTGCTGGACGGCGGCACGCTGGAGAACAATCTCATCATCGCGGACAGCGTGTGGATTGACTCCTCCAACGTGGCGGATTACGAGTAAGCTGTCAAAAGCGACAAATCGATCCGCTGATTCTCCAAAAATTCTTGGCAAATACCGAGAAATAGCGTATAATGACAGGGAAAGGGAAAACGGGTTCGTTTTCCCTTTCCTTATCAGAATCTGCGTGGGAGGTGCTGCGGATGCTGCGGGTCGTTTTGGCCGATGACGAAAACAAGGTGATCCTGCTGATGCAGAAGCTGATCGACTGGGAGGCGCTTGGCTACGAGATCGCAGGCACCGCCAACGATGGACTGCGGGCATTGGAGCTGGTGCGGGAAAAGCAGCCGCATCTGCTGATCACGGACGTCCGGATGCCCGGCTGCGACGGCATCGAACTGATCCAGAGGGCCAAGGCCCTCCAGCCCAAGCTGCATTTCATCGTCATCAGCGGATACCGGAAATTTGAATATGCCCAGAACGCGCTGAAATACGGCGTGGAGGACTATCTGCTCAAGCCCCTCAAGCAGGAGGAGCTCACCGGCATTTTGCTGCGCCTCAAGGAGAAGATGGGGCAGGAAGCCGCGCTGGAATTCCAGCTGAAAAGGAGCGGAGAACACCAGCAGGAGCTGCTGCTGGACGCCCTGCTGGGAACGGCGGAGCGTGGCACCTCCTTTTTGAGCGCCGGGCAGGCCAACGGGGAGTACGGATTTCACTTTGGGAGCGGCACTTACGCCGCCGCAGTGATCCGGGTGGATGTGCCCGATGCGGAATCCTATCAGGACGGCTATCGGATCCTGCTGCGCCATGCGCTGGAAATCGTGCGGCGGGAGAGCGGCCTGCTGACGGAGGAGTTCGCGGCCTCGCTGGGCCATGCCGGGATCGCAGTGCTGCTGTACCTGCGGGCCTATCATGCGGTGGAAGTGACGCAGTGCTTCACCAAAATCCGCAAGGAGATCGAAAATCAGCGGGACTTGTTCTGGAATGTCCAGGCCACCGTCTGCCTGGGCAGCCGGAGGGACTCTCTGGAGCAGGTGGGGGAATCCATGCGGGAGGCGCTCTGGCTGTGCAGGGATCGGCTGTGCCGGCCGCAGTCCTGGCGGGATGCCGCGCTGGAGATGCCGGATCTGGCCCGGCGGTATCAGATGGACGCGTCCCGGAAAAAGAGCTTTCAGGTGGCGGCCGAGTGCCTGGATGAGGTGCGCTTTGTGCAGGAGCTGGAGGAGAGCTGCCGGACGGTGGAGGCGCTGCCGGACCTGAACGGGCAGATGGTGGAGGACTGGTTCCGCCAGGTTCTGGAGGCATGCCTCTACGGAATGCGCCAAAGCGGTGAAACGGAAGCGCCCCTGGAGGAGGAGATGGATAAGCGGTTCTGGCACTGCACGGACATGGCGGCAGTATACCGGCTGCTGCGGCAGGGCATCCAGGCAGAGATCCAGCGGCTGAAGGAGGCGAAAGCCCTGCGGGAGATGCGGCCGATCACAGAGGCAAAGCACTATATCCAGCAGCACTATCAGGAGGCCCTGCGGCTGGAGGATGTCAGCACCGCCGTGGGCTTCAACGCCACCTATTTTTCCACACTGTTCAAAAAAGAGACCGGGCAGAACTTCATGGACTATCTGACGGAGCTGCGCATCAGCAAAGCTAAGGAGCTGCTGTGCGGTGAGGAGCTGTCTGTGCAGGATGTGGCAGAGCAGGTGGGGTACCGGGATCTCAAATACTTTTCCAGATTGTTCAAAAAACTTACCGGTGTGAGCCCGTCAGATTATAAGAAACTTTACAAGTAGGTGATACCATGTGGCCGTGGACGGACTGGAAACTGCGGCGGGCGCTGCGGCGCTACCGGCGGGAGCGGGACCTGGAGGCCGTTTTGCAGATGGACTGGCACCGGGATTTGGATCTGAGCGCATTTTTCACAGATGTGGAAGAGCGGCTTCACGGAGAGGAGATTACCAGACTGCGGCAGAAACAGGCGGAATATCTGGCGCTGCAAAACCAGATCAACCCCCACTTCCTCTATAACGCCCTGGAGGCCATCCGCACAGACGCCCTACTGGCGAACTGTCCGGATATTGCCGAGACCACGGAGGCTCTGGCGACCTTTTTCCGATACACCATCTCCAATGTCCAGGAGTATGTGACCTTTTCAGATGAGCTGGACAATGCGGAAAACTACTTTACCATCCAGCGCTGCCGATTCGGTGACAAAATCTCTCTGGAACTGGAGCTGGAGAACGAGCGGCTTTTGGAAGTGCGGATGCCGAAGCTCATCCTGCAGCCTCTGGTGGAGAACGCAGTATCACATGGGCTGGAGGGCAAACTGGGCCACGGCACGGTCCGCATCATTGTGGAAAACAGCGACCGGACATTTTTCCTGCGGGTGCGGGACGACGGCGTAGGGATGCCGGACGAACAGGTGGAGCGGCTCAACGCGCAGTTCGGCGGAGTTGGGGGCGCGGATATGACCCAGCCGTGCGGAGGAATCGCCCTGCGGAATGTCAACAGCCGCATCCGGCTCATGTTCGGAGAGGACTACGGCCTGCATTTGTTCAGCGCCGCGGGCGTTGGCACGGAGTGCTGCGTGACGCTGCCGCTGCGTTTCCGGGAGGCGTAGAACCGTGAGAGAGGAATTGATCCGGGTGGAGAACGGCTGCTTCCGCAGGGAGGACGAATTCTACCGTTTTGAAATCTCCATTTCCCGGGGGGAGTGCATCGGGGTCTATGTGGACGACCATTTTACCTCCGGCACCGCATATCTGGACCTGTTCAAGGGCGGCACACACCTGGAGCGGGGACGGGCCTTTTCCTGCGGCCGTCGGGTGGGCCCGCTGGAACTGGAACGCTGGATCCTGCAAAACGCCAGGATCGTGAACTGGCACCGGTTCCATTCGCAGGAGCTGACGGTGCGGGACTTCCTGCTGGCGCTGGACCGTCCGGCCGGCTGGCCGCAGAGATGGGGCGCGGTCCGGCACCTGCACAGTCCGGAGAGCCAGGAGATCCGGCAGCGGATGGAACTGCGTGTGCCGCTGGAGAGCCGGCTTGCCGACCTCTCCCTGCTGGATTATTACCGCCTCTGTGTATTTCGGGTGTGGTTCTGGCGGGGAGAGCTGCTGGTCCTGGACCGGATCACAGAAATCCTGCGGCGGCGGGATGTGGAAAAACTGATGGAGTGCGTACAGCTGCTGCTGCGCCAAGGGACGGCGGTATTCCTGCTGGATCTGGACGAGACATTCATGTACCGCTACTGTGACCGGATCGACGTCATCCGGGACCGCAGGACCTGCTATCGGCTTTACCCGGAGGAGTACGGGGAGCAGCTCTATGCAGTTCTGGGCTGGAAGCCGCGGGACCGCGGAGCGGAGCATACAGAGTGCCGCTGGGAAGACAAGCAGGTGCTGCGGCTGGAGGGTCTCACTTTTCCGGGAATGGCGCCGCTGACCTGCCAGATTCACAGCGGAGAGATCGCCTACTTCCGGGACGAGAACTACACGGCTGCCGCTAGACTCCGGGAGTGCTTTCTGGGCGGCAGGAACTGGCTGAGTGGGATGCTGTGGCTGAACGGGCAGGCACAGACACATGAAGAGATGACAAAGCAGATCGGCACGGAGATCGGGATTCAGACCGAACGGCCGGACCGTCCCGGCGGTGTATTGTTTGACAACCTCACCGCGCTGGACAACCTGACGACCTGCCTGCTTCCCAAGGCCGGATACCGTCTGGTTCGCCGGCGGGTCGCGGAGAATATTTTGGAGGAGGCCTCCAGATGGTTTCCCCGAGAGGATCTGCTGCGGCCTCTGCGCACTTGGTCCTTACCGGCGCGCCTCCGGTTCTCCTATTTCAAATGGTATCTGCTGAATCCGCAGCTGCTGGTCTGCTTTTTTCCCTTTTCCGGGCAGGAGACGGCGCATCATGAACTGATTATCGACCTGCTGGTTGCCTGCGCAGAACGCGGGATGGCGGTTTGGGTCATCTCCTCCAACATTGACGCGATCTGCGAAAAGACGGAAAACCAGGAATTTCTCCAGCGCCTGCGAACCATCAACTGACTTCCATGGAAAACCGGCGGCAGACTTGTGGCACAAAGACCTCCTTTTTCCTCCATCCAGCATTTTTTGCTGCAGGACGAAAGGCATCCGCGGAATTTTGCATGGCGCGGCAGTTGTCCGCCGGTGTCGGCACATGCCCATTGGCGGTGCCCTGGCCCGCCATGCAGCGCTATTCATGGGTTTTATCCCCATTTCAGATACCCGCCGAAAAGCGTTTAGCTGCCTTGCGGCAAGCCGGACGCTTTTCTTTTTCCCCAAGCGGGTGAGAAATCGTTCCCAGAACCACCTTCCCAAAGACCAGCAGGGCGGATTGCAGCTGCCGTAATACTGCTCCCAGCACACTGCGTACACCTGCCACCCGGAAGCTGCAGGCGCCGCTCTCATAGATGGGCGCCCGCACCATCTCCCAGGGCGGAGTGACAGAGGAAAAGGTCTGGTTCTCCCTGGTGGTGGTCAGTGTGTCCGGTCCCATGGGAGCAGATCCACATTTTTATCCCTCCGCCAGTGAGATCCGGATACAATACCGCCACATGGGATGTGGGGGCCTGAAGCCCGCGTACTTTGGCGCAGTGCCCTCGTTCTTCTGGCGCCGGTTGCTGGACCAGTTCACCGCCACAGCGCCGCCCTGACGGAGCGCGATGGTCCGACCGCTCTGTGGGATCACCAGGAAGGGAGCCTGTCCCACAGCAAAGTTAAACCGGAGGGCGGTGCTCTCTGCGTCGGGAAGGCGCGCCACGGTAAGGCCATTCGCGTTTTCCACATTCTGGCCACCGTTGAGAGCCACCAGGGCAATGCCGGCACGGCCGGGAGGAGCAGCCCTGGCATACATCCCACGTCCGCGTTCTGTGCCGGTTCAGTGTGATGGTGATTGATGGATATGGAGAGCTTTGCTTTTCGCTCCGGTCTGCTCCACCTCCACATCGGCCTGCGCTCCCTGTAGTCGATGCCGGAAGGCCCCTCGTCCGTCAGGGCGTTCACCATCAGCGGCTGGATGCCGCCGGTGAAGGAGATGTCACCATTGTCCCAGGGGTCGGCCGGATTATAAAAGCTGTCCCGCTGTTTCTCTGCGATGTTCCGCTCTGTAAAGTAGGCAGCCTGGACATGGGCCAAGTATTTTTCGATGTCCAGGACCAGTTTCAGCTCCTCCGGAGTGTAGTTCCCCCATCCACGGTGATCTTCTTATCTGTGATGAGATTGCCCCGGCTGTCCACCAGTCCATGGAACTCCAGCATGCGGTTGCGCATCAATCAGCCCCCACCGCGGCGTAGGCCGGGGGCAGCGGCGCCAGCGGGAGGAGATGGGGAACGGCTGGCCTGGCTGGCCCCTCAAGTTTACACGGGCCATTCCGCCATCAATTCCATTCCGCAGAGCACGGCCGCTGCCGCGCAGCGTCAATGTCCGGGGTACTTGCCGCTGGCGCAGATCCGCCTCCGGGGCCTCGGCCAGCTCCTCCCGCCGCACTGGTTTAAAGAGATATTGAATGGGGTGGCCTGATAGCCCGCCTTCAAATATGCGTTGCTGCGGTGGTGATAAAAAAGACTCCCGCCCTCTCGTCCCAGGACCGCAGCTCCCAGGCAAACTCCATGCCGCTCTTGCCAGCCATACAGATGTCCAGACAGAACAGGTTGAACCACGCCCCCTTCCGCATCGTGGCTTCCAGATTCTCCGTGCTGGAAAAGGGCCTCCCCTCGTGCTCCACGTTCCGTCCCCGCAGGATATCCTCCTGTATGGCGCAGATTCCTCCCTGCATGGGTGCCGAAAGAGTCCGTAGCATATAGCAGGTCGATGCAGAGGAGAAATTGTGCCCGTGGAATGGACGGAAAACAGCGTCAAACTTGCCGCTATAACAGGCGATTCAAACCCAAGTTGTATCTGCAATACCATGAGGCAGAAGCATCCGTCTTGTAGTGTCTTTGGAATTAGAGGATAAAAAGGGTCCCCCGGAAATCCGGGGGGACCCTTTTTGCTGTTCAGAGGTTTGTCTGAACAACAGACTTGTGATGAAGTCTCGACAAAATTTGCTTCCTGTGTTATCTCTATATTTTTATATATAGGGAGAAGACCCCCGGGCAGATACCCGGGGGTCTTGAGTGCGTTGGAAGGGATCAGATAGGTTCTCTTCCATCCAAAGATCTGGTCTTAGCCGAGGGAATTGGTCCCCGTGCTCACGGCATAATCAGTGGTTACAGTGACATAGCAGGTAGCGGGCTCCCATTCCTCAAAGGCAGGGCCAAATTCAACAGTCCAGTCGGAGTCCCGGCCTTCTTCAAGCTCGATAGTAGAGTCATCCCCATTGTTCCATGTCTGATAGAAAGGAGCGCTGTTCTTTCCGGTATCAAAATAGCCATTCTCCTTCTGCCACTCCACCTGGGAGGCAGAAGCGGTATAGCGAACGATCACATCGCCATCGGCATTCAGAATAGCAACTTCCAGACCGGTGATGTCATCCGTATCGAAGTCATCAACATATGTCCAGCCGACATTGTAAGCACCCGGCTGAGCCTCTCCCCACGGGCCGAAGTCCTCCATCACGACAAGTTCGAACTCCTCATACGTGCAGTCGCCGATGGTGATCTCGATCCGGTCGCTGTCAGTCAGATTGCGGTTTTCAACCGTGTAGACAACCTGGCCGTTAGAAGAGGCATCGTCATCCTTTTCAACGCGGGCGTTGATGCCATTGATGGTCACGGACACATCCGCCTCAGACAGGGTGCCGAGCTTGTCAGCATGGGCGGTGGGCAGAGCGATCATCAGATTGCCGCTGCCATCAATGTATGCCAGGACCTCCTTGGCGGCAAAGCCGGCATTGCTGTCCTTCAGGACATTGACGGTGATGCGCCCAGAGGTGTTGGTGTCGTCTTCCTTGTCATCGCTAGGCCGGTTTGTGCCGGTCAGCAGCTCAGTCTCGCTGTCGAAGACAACCCAGGCGGCAGTGCCGTTGCTGTTCAGAACAGCCACGATCTCGCCCACGTACTCCAGAGCGGCGGTATCCTCATCGGGATCGGCCAGGTAAGAGATGGCGCCGGAAACCGTGTCGAACTCGGTCTTCACGTCGCTCTTGCCGTTCTCATCCTGAATGACCACAGCCTTGGCATCAGAGGCCAGAGCCAGGCCCATGTCATCCTGACCGGGCGTGATATACAGGGTGCGGCCCTGAAGCTTCAGCTCCAGCTCCTCACTGCGGGCGTCTGCGCTATTGACAAAGTACACATCGTAATCGTCGATGTCGATATCCTCGTCGGTAGCGGCATCATAGTCATAGAGCTTATCCACGTCCACGACTTTGACGACATAGTCGTCGGCGTCGAAGCGCAGCTCCTGTACAGTGCCCTTATCCAGCTCATCGATGATGCTGGTGTACTTGCTCTTGGCGGTCAGTGTCTGGACCTGGCCGTCGAGGATGGCCTCGAACTCCCAATAATAGGTGTCGCCGATCTTCTCCTCGCTCTTGGCGCCAGACAGGATGTAGGCGTAGTTGGCAACGCTGCCGGTGGCATCCGCCACGGCCACAGCACCGATGATATAGTTGTCCTTGTCATAGACTGTGTAGACCTGAGCCTCGATAACGGCCTTACTGGCGCCATCATAGTGCTTGTCGCCCTCGATGGTCTCGACAGAAGTGTCGATTTCCAGATCCACATTCTGTACACCGGTGTAAACGCCGTTTACATCAGTAATGGCAACATTGGAGGTATCGACCTTATCCATCTCCACAGTGATGAACACAGAGTCGTCCTCGCCGTAAACGCGGGTACCCTTATCCAAGACCGTGTCCTTCACGCTGACATTCGCAGTATCGATAGTCACCTCTTCATAACCATCACTCTTATCATTTTCGTCGGCATAGAGAGTTGCAGTCATGGTGGCAGGCTTCAGGGTATAGGTGCCGTCCTCATCCACAGTATAGGTGTACCAACGGTTTAGGGTCGGATTACCCTTGTTTTTGCCGGACTCCCATTCATCGAAGTAATCCATGTCAGCCTTCTCGATGTTCTTGTTGGTATCGGTGACATTGACCTCGATCTCATCCATGGTGCCGTCCAGGAAGATGGCACCAGCAGTGGCAGTCCGGATGGACAGATTGCTGGAATTGCGGTCATAACCGGTGATGAAGACATACTTCATGGTGCCCTCATACAGCTCCACGCCGATGACATAGCCATACTGATCCAGGTAGACGTTGTAGCTCATGTCGGTCAGCAGATCCCGGTCGTAAGCGTACAGGTTCTCGTCGTCATAGTATGCCTTGGCGGCAGCCTCATACTGCGTACCGTCGGTAGTCAGCTTGGAGACGACCAGATCGTCGTCGCTGCTCCACTTGGTGACGGTGCTATCCTCCATGACCTCAGCATCCTGGATGGCAACGACTTCACCGCGATTGGAGTCCTTATAGGAGATGTTGACCAGATAGAATGCCTCGTCCGCAACATCGGCCACATTGGCCACATCCTCAACATCCACGTTATAAGTGGTGTTGGCACCACCCTTACCGGTAAAGACCTTCAGGGGGGCATACTCCTTGCTCTCGCTGTAATTCGCAGTCGCCTGGGCCAGCCAGGTGTTGATGGAGGCAATGGTAATCAGACCGTCACCGTCGTTGGCATCGGTGTCCACGAACACCTGAGTCAGAACGCCGTTGTCGGTGACACCCACGTCATCCTGGTTGGAACGGCTCAGGTCGCTCTTATCAATGGTGTCCGCCTCGTCGGGCTCAACGCCGTCCACATAGACATCCAGATCCGCATTGCGGATGGTGGAAGCGGTCAGCACATTGTACAGTTCACGGCCGCTGACACCGGTGGTATACTCGGCGACCATCAGGCTGTAATCCACATAGGTGCCGATATCCCGGTTCTTCCAGGCCCAGGTGTAGGAGGGACGTCCGAAGTCGTCCGTATCCCGGTCCATGGTCAGGTCGGGCTGATACCGTTCGGCGAACTCGACGGTGTAGTCACCGCTGTTGTCCCGGTCAGCATTAATGCTGGTGGCCTGGTTGTACACACTGGAGGTCACATAAGTAGGAACGGAAGCCGCAGTGGAAATCACGGCACCGTTGACGGTGATCTCGCTGCCGCGATCGGTGTACTCCACCAGAGTGGTCTTCAGGGTGTTAACCGCATATAGGGCCGCCTGCTCACGGGTGCAGGCCTGAGCACCCACGAACTCATCATTGCCGGCAGTCAGGCCGATCTCATAGGCACGGCCAGCCACGTTGACGGTCCAGTTGGGGCCGGTGTAGCCCTCGATAGAGCTGTCATAGCCCAGAGCGCCCAGCAGCATCTTCAGGAAGGCAAAGCCGGTCAGGGTGCCGGTGGGACGGAAGGTGCCGTCGGCGTAGCCGTCGATCAGCCCCCGCTCCACACAAAAGGCGATGTAGCCTGCAAAGGAACTGCCTGCGGGCACGTCCTTAAAGGGTGCCGCAGAGGTTCCCAGGGACTCGGCAGTGGTCTTGCCTAGGATCATGCAGGCGATGATCTTGGCAGCCGCCTGACGGGTCAGGGTGCCCTGGGGACGGAAATCACCGCCGGCATAGCCGTCGATGATCCCCATTTCGGACATCACGTTGACAGCTTCTGCATACTGCTCACCAGAAAGCTCACCGCTGTCTGTGAAGTCCTTGGCACCGGCGCTGACAGTGACCAGAGACATGGTCATCACCAGAGCAAGCA
>NZ_KI271694.1:30943-42483 GCF_000469445.2 Oscillibacter sp. KLE 1745
GAAAGGAACTTCTTCATTGGGATTTCTCCTCCTTTTGAAATTTGCGGTGGTCCGCCGCGGCCTCCGGGCCCATTCGATGCCTCCGCCGGCGCTAGCCCTGCCGGCGCATTCGCCGAAGAGTCGCATCCGCCCCGGCGTCCCCGCTGAGGCAACTCTATCCAAACTTCTCTAAAAAGTCCACAGTTTCAGCCCGTTTTTAATCCAAACGAAAACTTATAGACGCAATACGTTTTGAATTTGTTATATTTTGTAACCTTGGTGCAGAGAATAAAAGAGGCGGCAAAGCCCTTCGCCGCCCCTCATTGAATCTGCTTCTGCCCAGGCTGTTTCGCCAGATAATACCGCTTTTCAAACTGCAGCAGCCGGCCGTCCTTCACCATCCGCCGCAGGATGCCCGCCGTCTTGCGCTTTCCGACGTGCAGGAGCTCCGCCACATCCTGGCAGTAGGCAAATCCCGCCTCCTGCAGATAGGCTGAGATCACCTCCCACTGCTTTTCCTCCGGCACCACTGTTCCGGGGAGATAGTATTTCTTGCCCACCTGCTCCAGCTCCCGCCGGCCAACCAGCCGGCGAAGGCGGAGATATGCCGCCGTGTCCGACAGATTCAGCAGCGCCATCACATCCCGCCGGGTGATGCTGCCATGGGCCCGGGTCCACTCCAGCAGGGTCTGGTCGTCCTCCCGCTGTCCGCCTGCCGCCCGGATGTCCCGGAGCGTGATATTTTCCAGACCTCCCCGGATCAGCGCCGTCTGCACCACCTTGGACAGCCGGGCCAAATCCATAGGCCGCCGGGACTGGGGGGAGAGCAGCACATGGGGATCCTCCCCAGGGGAGCGGACCTTCTGCACTTTTTCCAGCAGCCGCCGCACGGCATTGGTCAGCAGCATGTCCCGCTCCGGCAGATGCAGCAGCCCCCGCTCTAAATCCACCTGGTCCCAGGTGAGATTCACCAGCTCCTTGCCCTGCACGCCCATTTGCCAGCTCATCCACAGAGCAATGCCCGCGGCGGAGCTGTCCTCCTTTTGAAGCACCTGCCACAGACGGAATTCATCGAATTGCTGCCCTGCCTGTGTTGAACGCTTTTTGTGCGGGGTGTCCCCGGCAAAGCAGGCTTGGAAGGTGGAGACCGACAGACCGCTGACCCGGACGGCATAGGGCCAGTCGTGCTGCTCCAGCTGGCGGAAAAAGTAGTCCCGCCGCAGATCTTTCAATTGGAGCTGAGGCAGGCCTCCCGCAGTCAGGGCATTTCTGGCAATGCGGGAGACGGACTCCGGCCGCAGAGGTTCCCGGAACTTATCGGAGATCACCACATAAGGAGACACCGCGCCGCCATTTTCGAAGCGGGCAGCGAGGCATCCGGCAGTCTCTTCCTCCAGCGGGACCGTCCGGTCCTCCAGAAACAGACTCCTCTCCTGGAAATCCACTTGGGCCCATTTCAGGGCGACGATCTCCTCCCGGCTGAGCCCCTGAAGCCAGGCCAGGCGGAGGATGAGCCCCGGCAGGTCCTCCGGATGCTGGTGCAGGAGCTGGCGCATATTCTGTTCATCCGGCTGGCGGAACTCGTTTCGCATAATGCCTCTCTTGGCGGGCGGCGGCAAAAGGTTATCCTTATGTAACAAATCAGAAGAATGATTTGGATTTCCGGATAACGCAAACGCTGCCCTCTCCCAGCCAATGGCTGGAAAAGGGCAGCTACCTTTTATCATCCTTCACCGCTTCCGCAAAAACTAAGTATATTACACTTAGAATTATAAGCATAACATTTCGTTTAAGTCAAGCATTATTATGCGTAAACTGATGATATTATATTGAGGAGTATATCATCATGCAGGGAAAGAAGCCGCTGAACATCGCAATCGGAAGACGGATCCAGCAGTCCCGGGAGCAAGCTGGGCTGACGCAGGAGGAACTGGCAGAGCGGATTGACCGTTCCACGCAGTTCATCTCCACAATCGAGCGGGGGTTGGCCGGCCCCTCTCTGGAAACTGTGATTCATCTTTGTGAAGTTCTCGGAACCTCCACAGAGTGGATCCTGCGGGGCAGGGCCCTCCTTCCGGACTCCAATCTGCTGGCAGCCTCCGTTATGGAAAAGCTCTCCGGGCTCTCCCCTGCCCAGCTGCTTCTGGTTGACCGAATGACCAGCGATCTAATCAAATTGCTGCAAATGAAGGAGAGCGGTGACGAATGAGCTCCTCTCCCTCCAATATGGAGGAATTGATAGACGCATCGCCTTCCCCGCAACACCGCTGCATGAAGTTCACAGGCCGGCTGCAAAGTCTATGGCCGTTGGCCTGTCAAGATAAGACCGGGAGCCATTCTCCGGTGTTATGCCCCCCCGGAGATCATCAGCCCGGAAGTATATCCCATCGGCCAGCTATTCTTTACAAACGCTTCCTTACACAGAATGCCGAAACATAGAATTCCTTAGAACAAGAAACGCTCAGATGGGTGCATAGAAGCAGCTCCTCCAGCTTACAGCGTGACCCGTACAGCAAAAGCCAGCACCGGGCAAGATATTTCCTGTCCGGTGCTGGCTTTTGTGCTTCTTTACTATCTCTGCTTGAGGTGGGTCTGTCAGAACCATGTTGTCTGTCCGCAGCAGCTCTGCCCGGCTTTTTCAGGGCCTTTCGCCCGGGTCTTCACCAGAGTGCTCTTATCGGATGCCCGTTCCCATTTCTGGTACATATCTGATGGTATGCCATCTCTCACATCAGCCATCTGCTCATGTCCGCCATTATTCACGCTCCGCCTTGCTATGCGGCTGAAGAGCCGTGGGATGCTTTGCCTCAGAATACGCCCTGCTCCATCATGGCCTCAGCCACCCGCTTGAAGCCGGCGATGTTGGCGCCTGCCACCAGGGTGCGCCGGAGTGTAAACCGACGCCTTTTGATCTTGTGCCCACTCTGGCTGGAGTCTGCAAAAGTATTCCTGCTCTGATGGCGGCAATGCAGAACCCCTTTCAGGACGGCAGTCCTTTTCTGCCCAGAAATAATGAAACAGGCCGTCGGCTGCAGCCGACGGCCTGTTTTCAGTTTCTCCGGTTATTGATACAGCTTCGGGATCCGAAAGCTCTGCTCGCCATTTGCCCCATCCGTCACGGTTCCGGCCGGGAAGTAAATCACCGGATTTCCCTCCTCGTCCACCTCGAACTTCGTGGTCCCGCCGATGGTCACATAGTCGCTCAACGGCGCGTTGTCCTCAATCGGGAAGTAGCGGACCTCCGGGTCCTTCTCCATGCGGTTGGCCATCTGCATCGTGATCGTCTCCGTCAGGTAATTCACATAGTCCTCTCCCAGGAGATCCTCCAGCGTGACGTCCTCCTGCTGGGCAGACGGTTCTTCCGTCTCCGGCGCAGCCGCCGATTCCTGCGGCGGAGTCTCCGGATCCGTCCCCTCACTCTCCGTGGTAGACGCGCCGCAGGCAGTGAGAAGCAGCATACAGAGCAGCAGTGTGAGGAGCGTGGAAATCTGCATCCGATTCTTTTTCATGATGAATTCCTCCATTCCATATTCATCCGCAGCACCCGTCCGGGCGCCTGTTCCCTTTTGATACTGATACCATAAGCCCTGTTTCCGGCAAGGCAGCCGCAAAAAGGCATCATTGTTGCATCATTTCCCTTCTGCGGCACGGGAGGCCGGTTCCTCCCCGGAGAGGTCCCACACAAATCCCATCAGCTCCACACTGACGCGCCCGCTGCGGCCCTCCACCTTCCATCCGGGGCCGGGCCGTACTGTCAGATCTCCAGCCTGAGACCTCTGCGGAAGGCCTGTCCAAGCGCTTCCGCCGTGCCCAGGGAATCCCTTGCCAAGCGGAGTGTGGAGTCGATCCACACCGGCAGCCCCGCGCCCTTGTCCACCATCATCCAATGGTCATCCCGGTGCTCCGGGCCGCCCCGCAAATACAGCATACCGGCGGCCAGACTGCCGTCGGCCTGGATATACACCACGCCGCCTCCGCCTGGGCCTTGCTATGCTCCTCCGTCTGTTCCAGCAGTTGGGTGGCGGAATAGACGTCCAGCTCCGGATACCGGATGGTCCTGCCCAGCAGCTCCAGCTTTTCCGGCAGCGACGCCTCCCCCGCCGCCAGCCGCCTTTTGTCCCCTGCGGAAGAGCAGGTCAGTAATTTATTCCCACAATGGCCAGTCTGCCATCGACAACACTGAACACCACATTGGGCCTGCCGCTGGCGGACAGGGCAAATCCCGCCTTGCTGGGGGCCAGCCCCCCGGGGTCCGCCCCGGCGATCTCAGAGACCAGCTCTTCTGAGAAGATCCGGTCCGCTTCCAGTGCGATCAGGTCCTCCCGGGACTCCACAGATTCCCCTCCATCGGAAAAGCCGATGTACAGCGGATACGACGCCAGGTCCGCCAGCGCCTCCAGATCCTTTTCCGCCACTGCGGCCTGGATCTGCTCTGCAAATGCTGTAACAGCCTCCGTATCTATGGAAAAATTATCTGTATACTGGGGCGCTTCCGTATCCGCACCGTCCTCCTCAGGGGTCCGGCCCCCATCTTCTCCAGCGGTCTCCTCCGCGGGCTGCTCCGCCTGCGGAGAGCTGCCCCCCTCCGGCGAGGTACTGCCGCTCTGGCCGCAGCCTGCGAGGGACAGGCACAGGAGCCCTGTTAATGCCAAGAAAATGAGCTTCTTCTGCATCGTTTATGATCCTTTCCTCAAGATGTTTGCCGGCGTCATCCTCTGTGGGACTCCGGCTGTCTTATAAGACGCCCCAAAGGGCAAAAAAGTTTTGGCGGCCGCTTTTCCTCTTCCACCTCCGGAGGATCACGCCTCCGGAATGTCGCCGGCGCGACCGCTGGCCACGAAGAGTCCCGATGCGCCATCGGAGGCCGTCAAAAGGCCGTGGGAGAGGCAAATGCCTCTCCCACGGCCTTTGGGGAATCAAATTCTGCCAGAGTACGCGCTTACTTGGTCACCTCGCCGCCGGGGGCAGAGTGAGCCGTAGACCAGGCGTGCTCCAGAGCCGCCCAGTCGCGCTGTTCCAGCTTCTCCGTCCACTTCTCGACCTTGTCACCGCTGACGGTCACCCAGGTGTAGTCGTGGCTGTTGGTCGCCTCCTGCATGTCGGCATAGAACCAGTCCTCCGGATTGTTGTCGGGCCAGGTGATCATCTCGTCCTCGTCCAGCAGCCGATCCTCATCCGGGCTGCGGCCCAGGGCGCGGTTCACGATCACGCAGGCCTGTGCCCGGGTGATGTTGGTGTTGGGGCGGAAGGTCCCGTCATTAAAGCCCTCGATCAGGCCCACGCGGGCTGCCGCCTCTACGTACTCGGTGTACCAGGCGTTAATATCCACATCGGTGAAGTATCCCTGGTAGTCCTCCCGGGTGGTCTCGAAAAAGCCCACCGCGATCTTGGCAAATTGGGCTCGGGTGATCTTGGCATAGGGCCGGAAGGTCCCGTCCGAGAACCCGTCGATGATGCCCATGTTGGTCAGGGTGGAGATGGCGTTGTTGCACCACAGGTCGGAGCTGCAGTCCGTGTAGTCGTTGACCTGGCTCCAGTACTCCTCCCGGGTGTCGTCCGTCAGCAGGCGGAAGAAGATGGTGGCCACTTCGCCCCGGGTGATGGTGCCGTAGGGCTGCAGCGTGCCGTCGGAGTAGCCGATGATATAGGAGTAATGGTCCTCCGTGTTCAGGGTGGGCCGGCTGCCGCCTCCACCGCCGCCTCCGGTGCTGCCGCCGCCCCCGCTGCTCTCCTTCTCGTACACCAGCACGAAGGGAGAGAAGCTGCCGGCAGTGAAGACCAGATGGTCGCCGTCGCGGGTAGCTTGGATCTTTTCCACGGTATGCGCGGTACCAGCCAAGTCGCCTGTGTCGCTGGCGCTCTCACGGTCCATGCCGGTATAGTGTACCAGGTAGAACGCGCCGTCCTCGTCGGCGTCGGCGGGCATGGGCCAGTAGATGGTCAGCGCCTGCTGGTTGCCCAGGGTTACCACGGTGTTGCCGTTCTGGGTGTCCACCAGGTCCAGATAGGCCATCTCGTACTGGGGGGCGGATAGCGTGTTGTCCGTGGCCGCGACTTTTGCAAGGGCGTCAGCGCCCATGGCGGCATCGAACGCGTCGCTGTTGGAGACACTGTCCACTAGCAGCTGCACGCGGCCGGGATCCACCTGGACCTCACTGTCATTGACATAATAGGTCACATTGCCGTTGTCAACGGCAGTGATCTGGTTCGCGTCCACAGTGTCGGCGCTGGTCACGATCTCGTTGGTGGAAGTGCCCTCGTCTGTGACGCTCTTGACCAAGAGATGGCCGGTACCGATATCGACGCTGCAGACGAGCGTATCACCGCCGGCGGAGAACACCGCCTGAATCTCACTCTGGTTCAGACCGCCGTCGTAGATGGTCATCTCATAGTTGGCAGAAACAACGCCCTCTTCCATTCGGATGTTGTCGGTAGTGATGATGTTGCCGTCATCTGTGAACTGGAGCCGGACCTTGACGCCTTCATTTTCACCCTCGATTTGGTTCGGGCTCAGGCTATATACATAGCGGCTCACGTTGCCGGTTGCATCTCTCGAGTAGACGCCCTGGTCCATCAGATCCCAGCGGCGGATCGCCGCACCAGTCTCCTGGTCATAATAGTAGAAGCTCAGGTAGTCCGCCAGGTTTGCAGCCTGCGTCAGGTCCACGCCATGGCTGGTGAGCCACGCTTCCACAGAGTCGGGCAGATCGATGTGATAACCCGGCTCCGGCAGGCCCTGTTCCATGCTGCCGACAAAATCGCCCGCATCGTCCAGCACACCGCTGTATCCGGTTCCGCCAGTGTAGATCACAATGTCCGCCGGCGTGATGGTGATGGCATAGGGCTTCACCTCCACGGGGTCCGCCGGGACCTCCACCGGGGGATCCTCCGGATGTACCGTGTCCGTGACTACCACGGTGTTCACGATCTTCTGGTCCACATCGTCCAGTGAGGTCTGATAGCTGGCGTACAGCGTTGCATAGGTCCAGCCTTCGACAATAACCGGATTGGTGACCGTATTGCCCTCCTCATCTGTCAGCGTCACACCCTCCAACTTGTCAGTCACATCCAGGGTCAACGTCTCATCCGTCATGCTGGCAATGGTGATGGTCCAAGTGATGGGATCGCCCACGGTGACAGAGGTCTGATCCGGCTCTTTGATCACCATAAAACGGCCGTCTCCGGGATCGGGCTCGGGCTCTTCGGGAGTCGCCTGGAAATCCCAGCGCCCGTACAAAGTGGTGTCGGCATCGATGGCAGAAATCGTTCCGCCGTAAGGGACACCGACTTTGTCATACCAGCCGATAAAATACCAGGTCCCCTGCTCGTCTGAAACCTGCAATTCACTGGGCGGCTGAATGGTGTAATCGCTGCCGGCAGCCAGTGTTTCCGTTTCAGGCAGTTCCACGCCCTCCGGGTGATCACCGGACCACGCATAGGTAACCGTGACCTGGGTCGGCACGACCCCTGCGGGGTGGAAGGTCACAACAAAGAGATCCCAATCCTCTACCGGGTCTCCGATCTTCGGAGCATCACAGTCCTCATAGTTGCAGGTCCAGCTGGGATCCCCATAGCCTGTATCAGGTGTTGCCTCCAAGATATCGCCTTCGGCCAGGCGATACTCGCCATCTGCATTAACCTCCACGATTGCCGTGTAGGTGGTCTGCCCATTGCTGAACGTGCCGTTTTCCGCAAGGAAAATCACCGAGATGGTATTCCCCGGCTCCTCTCCAGCTTTCTGGAACTTCGCTGTGAAGGTGGTGTCCTCGTCGTAGGGCAAGCCTGCCAGGTACTTCATTCCCGCGTTCGTGTCAGTTCTATGATAGTAGTCATCGGTCCACTCCACGAACTCACAGCCCTCTTCTGCTGTCGCCACAGCTCCCGTCGGAGAGGCCATGCCGGTCCGGTCTCTGGTGACGACTTCTTTCTCCAGGCTCACAAAGCCCATAGCGTGATCGGCACTGACATAGGTGAAGACAATCTGGTCCTTGTCGGGGGTCCCGTCGGGTTCGTCGTCGGGACCCAGCTCGTCGATGTCATAGTAGACGTCGATGGAGTTATGGCCTGCTTGGAGAGTCTCACCGTCTATAATCTCGACATCGTTCAGTTCCGCCCGGTCAAAGATGTAGGTGCTATCGCTATGAGACGTCCTGTTCGTGTCATACAACCCGCTGACCGGCGTGCCTGCCGTGGACGGCTCATCCTTGGGATCGGTCTCTGTTTCTTCATTCCCATCTCGGTCCAAATAATGGTACACGACAGTGTATGTGCACTCGTCGGGCGTCACCGTGCCGTCGGTGGTTGCGGTGAAGACAACGTTGTGCTCAGGCATGTAGAACAGGCCTTCAATAATGTCGCTTTCCTGAAGGTCATTTGTAGTCCATTCAGTAGCGTCTTCTGCCTGCTTCTTGATTACAACGGTTTCCCCGTAGGTGTAGGACTCTGGTTCAGCGTAGGGATTCCCGTCCAGATAATAGGTTACGGTAAATTCCCGTTCTGTGCGCGTATACTCCGCTCTATACGTAATGTCCCCGGTTACAGTATCCGCTATTTCAGGAGACCATCCGGTAAACTCATACGAATAAAGTTCGCTGGGTTCTTTAGTCGGATCCTCAATTCTCGGTGTCTTACCGCCGTAAGCCAGCCCGGGAAATACGGTCTGGGGACTTGTTGTTGTGCCGCCATTCAAGTCGTAAGTCACCGTATAGCTGTTGAGCTGAGAGAAGCTGCCCTTGATCACAACAGCATGATCGGGCATTGTAAATGAACCTCCACTCAGCGCAACATTTTCAGAATACCAGCCGCTGAAGCGGTAATCTGTGACATCCGGCATCTTTGCCAGTTCCACAGTCTCACCGTACTTGCAGGTCTGTTCACCCGGCACCTCCGGCGCACCCGCAGGGACTGTACCTTCATACTCATACGTCACTGTGTACTCGTTCCGGTCGTAGTACAGCCTCAGCACCAGCGTGCCGTCCTCGGCGATGATACCGGAGGAATTCGAACGGCTTTCATTATAAGTGAAGCCTTCGTATTCCTTGATTTCAGCAGTGGCAGTATCTCCGACAGTACCAGAGGGTGTCAACGTATCAGCTGCAACGATCGAGTAGTTATCATCTTCCAAATTCTGCTGATAGTACTCTACCCGATAGCTGGCCGCTGTGGATCTCCACTGGGCGTGCAGGGTCACATCGGTGTTTTTGATAGTGATGGCACTCCCCGCCGCATAAGGCGTTCCGGTGCCGTTCTTCTCGGTGTTCCACCCGGTAAACTCATACCCCGGCCGGGTGAACATGTTTTGGAGCACCATGGCCTCGCCGCCGGTGATGTAGTACTTGCTGTCTGTGACCGTACCGTCGGCATCATCGGCGTTGGCATCATACAACACCTGATACGTCTCCACCGGCGCTTCGGGGGACTCCGTCAGCTCCAGAGACTGATTCGGCTTCTCATCCACCATGTAGCCGCTCAGACCGGCCTTGTGTTCGTCCGTGTCATTTGTCACATAGGTCTCGGCGGCGCTCCAGCTGCCGTTTACATCGGGCTGGATGGGGAACGTCAGGACCAGCTTGCCGCCGGACCAAGTGACGTTGCCGTTCTCAGTAGTCTTCGTCACCGCATGGTCTGTATAGTCAAAGCCCTCCACAGTGATGGTCTTGCTGTCGGCATTTACCACAGGGGTAACGCCATCAAGCGTCTGCAGAGAATCCCAGGTATATTTGCCGTATTGGTCCTGCCCAGTGACCTTCGCATACTGGACCGTCACCGCATCGGAACTGCCTGTCAGCCCCTCCGGGAAGGTGAAGAAGTCCGACAGCGTGTCGGACAGCACCGTGTTCGCGCCGGCCGCCACCTTGGAGGTGCTCACGTTATCGGCGATGGTGCTGAAAGCGTTTTCCAGCTCCTCGGCATCGTCCGCCGCGAAGTAGTAGTTGCCTTCCGTCACGCGGGTGCCAAGATTGCAAAAATTCCAGCTTGCTTGTCCGAACCGATTTGTTGCCGTGGCATTGGGATAGTTGGAAGACACACCGTTCATGTACTTGTTGAAGTTGTCCCGTATATCATCGGGATCCGCATCCTCAAACATACCGATGGTGTACACGGTCACGCCGTTGTTTTTCAAATCGTGGGCCAGATTGACAGCGGTTGCTGCGACATCGTCATCAAAGTCGTTGCCGTGGTTGGGCTCACCATCGGTAAAGACCACCACGACCTGCTTGGCGTCCTGCCGGGCGCCGGTCAGCGTCGGATCCTCGACCCACCACTCGCCGCCGTCGTGTCTCCACTGTCCGTCCAGGACGTCCTGCGCAAGGGTCAGGCCGTAGTCTACGCTGGTGGCGCCGGCGGGCTCCAGCGCTTCGATTGCGCCGGTCAGCTGCTGAACGCCCGCCGCATCGACGGTGGTAAAGTCCTTGACGATCTGTGTATAGTTGTAGGCATAATAGTCGTCTTGGCGGTCGTTTCCGACGCTGTCCGCGTAGGAGTCATCCGCAAACTTGACAATGCTGATTCGGTGGGTCACGTCATTGTCTGCACCCGCCGCGTTTTCGGCCACTTGATCAATGAAGCCGTTTACAGCGCTCTGCATGGCCTCCATCTTGGAAGTCGTTATCTCTTGGCGCGTGTAAAGAGTACCTGTCCAAAGGTTGGCATTCTGGTTCCTGCTGGTAGTACCGAGCTGATTCCAGTCCCGGTAAACCCCGCTGCCGGTATAATACCCGATGGAATATTGCCGGTTCCCCCAAGAACCATCACTTTCAGCTTCCACTTCGTAGTAGTTGCCGTCATCATCGCGGAAATAATACGTCGTCCACCGAGACCCGTTGATGTCGCTATACGACCATCTCTGTTCATCAGTGGGGGTATATTCCCACGTGCTCTCTCCCAGGTCATCATCCATCGACCCGGAGACATCCAGCACCAGCACAATATCCAGCGGTGTGGTCTTGCTTCCCTTGGTCACCTCGTTGGTGACATAGGCCTCCAGGGTCAGGGAATAATTTCCGTCCTCATCATAGTTGACCGTCTTGTCCACCACGACGCCGTCGTTGCTCTCTGTGTGGACCCGGTCGCTCCCGTTGCCGCCGCCAGGGTCTTCTGCCGCCAGGGCAGCAGTGGGAACCATTGTCAGCATCATACAGAGGACCAGAAATGCTGACAAGATCCGTTTCTTCATCACTTCTCCTCCTTTTATATTTCAGTGATCTTATATGTAAACATCCTTATGGATGGAATGACCGGTTCCCTCCGCCCACCCGGCGGCCAGCTGCTCCGTGTCCAGCATCCGCTCGTAGGACTGCTCCGCCAACAGGCGCACGCCGCGCTCCACCTCCGCCTGGGTAGCCAGATACAGCTTCCGCAGGCACCGGGGCGTTCCCTTTTCCTCCTCTACCCGGGCGTCATGACACAGGGTCTGGATCTCCTCCGTCACCTGGGTCCGGCTCATGCCTTTCCCGTTCCGGGTGCAGAACACCGGCCCCGCCGTCAGGCCCTGCCGCCGGGCGTAGTCCAGCAGCTCCCCCTGCAGACAGGCGGGCAACGGGACGTACCGCCGCTCCCCG
>NZ_KI271694.1:42583-53864 GCF_000469445.2 Oscillibacter sp. KLE 1745
CCCCCGCCGGTACGGACCGGCAGGCGCCCGGCCCGCACCCGCTCAACGGTCACCTGAGGCAACTCTCCCACCCGGATGCCCGCCAGGGCGAATATTTTCACCAGCAGGTAGGTCCGCTCCTTTTCCAGTATCCTGGCAGCCTGCAGCAGCCGCAGATACTCCACCCGGCTCAGTTCCGGCTGGAGGCCCTTGTCCGCCTCCAGCTGCCCCACCAACTGCAGGTCCCGCCGCCCCATGTACTCCATCAGCCCGTTGGCGGCAGACAGGTGGGTATTCACGGTGCTGGGGGAATACCCTGCCTCCAGCAGGAATGCTCGCCAAGCAGCCAGCGTTCCCCGGGAGATCTGCTTGTCCGGGGGCAGGTAGTCATAGAGGGCCCGCAGCTTGGCACTGTACATCTGCACCGTGCCCTTGCGGCGTCCCCTGCCGGACAGGTCCGCCAGATAAGCCCGGATGGTCTCCATGCTGAGCTCGGCGCCGGGCCAGTCCGGTGTGCGGTGTGTCTCCCGCGGCTTCAGAGCCTCTGGACTCCTCATCTCCCCGCCTCCTGTCAACAGAATCGCCATTTCCTCCTGTAAGGGACCGAAACGGGGCCTGCAGACCAGGGGCAAATGTGCGCAAAAAAGCCCGCGCAGCCTGCGCGGGCTCAAAAATGGCGCAAAGACAGCAGCCGGACAAAATTCGACGCTTTTCCGGCCATTTTATGCTGCCCAAATCGGTAAAAGCTCTTGCGGCTGGCGGTGCTTTGTGCTAGAATTTGGTTACTGTTAAAATCAATTATGTATGTCTAGTTATTTTTTTGCAGCCATCCGCATCGGAATGGCGATTCTGTCCTATTTCTAACAGACCAGCCCCAGCCGTGCCAGAGTCCCGGCGTGCTCGGTGCCCGTGGAGATCAGGTAAATCCGGGTCGTCTCAATACTGGAGTGGCCCAGGACGTCCGCCAGCTTGGCCACGTCCCGGCAGACGCGGTAGAACGTCCTGGCGAACAGGTGCCGCAGATTGTGGGGAAACACCTTGCTGGGTGCCACGCCCGCCTTGTCGCACAGTGCTTTCATCTCCGCCCAGATCTGCCGGCGGGAGATGCCTTTTTCGTTTCTGGTGAGAAAAATCTCGCCGGAAGCGATTTTTTGTTTCCGGGCGTATTTGAGGAGCTTGCGGCAGAGCTTGCCCGGCAGCAGGATGGTCCGGATCTTGCCCTTCAAGGAGATTTCGGCCCTTCCCCGGTACACGGCCTCCACGGTGACATAGCGCACCTCGGACACCCGGATTCCTGTGCCGCAAATGGTTTCCAGCAGCAGCGCCAGCCGTTCCCGGCCCTGGGTGCGGGCGGTCTCCAGCAGGCGGAGGTACTCCGGCCTCGTCAGCTCCCGGCTGTCGTCCCGGAACAGCCGCCGCTGGATGCGCAGGGGCTTCACCCGAAACGCCGGCCAGCCCAGAAATACAAGGAACCGGTTGACCGCCGCCAGCTTGACGTTGATGGTGGCCGGCGCCAGCTTCGCCTCCAGCAAGGCGGCCTTCCAGGCCCCCGCCGCCGCCTTGGACGCCGCCCGGCCGTCCAGCCAGGCGGTAAAAGCCGCCGCATCCCGCAGGTATTTCTCGATGGTGGCGGGGCTCTTTTCCTCCCACACCAGGCGCTGCCTGAACGCCTGGAGCTGTTCTCCTGTGATGGTATAGTCTTGCACTGCATATCGCCTCCCGTACAATTATCCTCTATATTTTACCTTCCGGCCGGCTGTCTATGTATCCAATGGATTTTGCGCGGCAGAACACTGCTCTGACACCGACGGATAGGCCCCGGCCCTCTGCTTGCATTGCGGGCCGATTTGACGTATTCTTTAATAAAAAAGGCAGGTGCCAAAAAAAGGGAGGGATCGCCTTGGTGCGGACCGCAAAGCGGACGCCTCTGATTCACGCCGGACGGGCTTTTGTACTGGCCCTGGCGGCCGGACTGGTGCTTGTTGGCTGCATGGAGTGGAGCCGCCGGAACCAGGAGCGGGACCGCATGGGCTATGTCGCCAGCGCCATCGGGGCGGAGACGTATGAGTTTATGCTCTCCGAGATGAGCAAAACCCGCGTTCTGGAGGCCTATCTCATCCAGACCAGCGGGGACTATTCGGACTTCGGCAGGGTCGCCCATGTCCTGCTGCGGGAGGACTATGTGCGAAACGTCCTCTTCGCGCCGGACGGGATCGTGGACGGTGTCTTTCCCCTGGAGGGAAACGAGGATGTCGTCGGGCTGAACATGTACGGGGACGGGGCCGGCAATCTGGAGGCTCAAGCTGCCATCGAAAAAGAGGCGCTGTATATCGCCGGCCCCTTCCAGCTGATCCAGGGCGGCCTGGGCATCGCCGGGCGGCTGCCGGTCTTTCTGACGGACGAACAGGGCCAGCGGTATTTCTGGGGCATTGTCTCCGTGACGCTGGACTTTCCGGCCGCCCTGTCCGGAAGCTCCGTGGAGCGGGTAAATGCCCAGGGCTTCGCCTGCCAAATTTGGCGCATCAATCCGGACGACGGACAGAAACAGGTGATTCTCGAGACGGCGGACCCGCTGCCGGAGGGTGTGCGGACTGTGGACCACGCGCAGGAGCTGTTCAACTCTGTCTGGACCGTCTCCCTGGCGCCCCTGCGGCCCTGGTATCTCCAGATCAGCCTGTGGCTGGGGGTGGCGGTGAGCCTGCTGGTGGCGTTGCTGGCTGCGGCGGGCGTCTATTACGCGGGCCGGCTGCGGCAGCTGCAGCTGGAAAAATCCCAGCGGGCCATCCAGCAGCTGCAGGAGCAGCTGGAGCGGGAACAGGGCAATATGCTGCTGAACCAGATCCGCTCCCACTTCTTTTACCACACCCTCAACGCTCTGCAGGCCCTGATCGTCCTGAAGCCGGAGGCGGCCTACAAAATGGCCGGAGACTTCGCCCGCTACCTGCGGTTCACACTGGACTCCGTCACTGCCGACGGCGGGATCGGCTCCTTCCGGGAGGAGATCCGGGCGGTCCGGGCCTATGCGGATATCAACCAGCAGCAGCTGGGGGACCGGCTGCACATGGTCTACGAGATTCCCGACGTGGACTTTCCCATCCCCCTGCTGACCATCCAACCCATTGTGGAGAATGCCATCCTCCACGGCATCAAGCCCAAGGTGGGCGGCGGAACCGTCTCTTTGAAGCTGGAAGAGCTGCCGGACCACTGGCAGGTCACGGTGACGGACGACGGCGTGGGCTTCGGCCTGGAAGCTGTCCGAGAGAAGGGCTCCATCGGGCTGGAGAATGTGCGGCGGCGCATAGCCCGCTTCCCCGGCAGCGAGCTGCGGATCACCAGCACAGTGGGCATGGGCACACAGGCTGTCCTGACTTATGGAAAGCGGGGGAAAAACATGGAAAATCTTTCAAAATCGACCTGAAAGCGTACGGTTTCCGTACGCTCCATCTGGTACAATAGAAACATAAGACAGGGGTGACCGCGATTGAAAACCATTCTGGTGGACGACATGCTGCTGGATCTGCAGCTCTTCGAGCTGAAATGTGCGGACATGCCTGATTTTGAAATTGTGGGGAAATTCACCGATCCCAACGCGGCCATTGAGTACGCCGCCGGCCATGTGGTGGATTTTGCCCTGCTGGATATCGACATGCCGGGGATGGACGGCATCCATCTGGCCCAGGCCCTGCGGCGGCTGCGGAGTGACATCATCATCGTCTTCGCCACGGCCCACCCGAAGTTTGCGGTGGAGGCGCTGAAGATGAAGGCGGACTACATCATCTTCAAGCCCTTTGACCGGGAGGACATCGCCGATGTGATGGAGCGGGCCAAGCTGCTGCGCCGCCGCCAGTGCAAGCGCATCCATTTCCACACCTTCGGGGCCTTCGACATGCTGGTGGACGGCGAGCCGGTGCACTTCCGCTCCGGCAAGGCCAAGGAGCTGATGGCCTTGTGCGTGTATCGGGACGGGCGGCCGGTGTCCATTCACGAGATCGTGGAAAACCTATGGGGAGAGAACGCCGACGGCACCGGCTACCGCCGCACCATCAAGGAGCTGGCAGACACCCTGCGGGACTATGGCGCGGAGGAGATGTTCCTGCGCAGCCGGGGGAGCCTGCGGGTGCGGATGGACCTGGCGGACTCGGATTTTCAGGCATTCATGAGCGGCGATGAGGACGCCATCTGCCAGTTTCAGGGGGTGTTCATGCAGCAGTATTCCTGGGCGGAGCCCATGGTCTGCACGCTGCAGGAGAAAAAGGAGCTGATGCTTGCCCGCATGGGGAAGCACCGCATGTAAGGAGGGGGCTGAAACTTTGGATGAGTTACTGAGAATGGAGCACGTCAGCAAACGCTTCGGCGATTTCTACGCCAACAGGGACATCAACCTGTCCGTCCGCAAGGGCGAGGTACATACCCTGTTAGGGGAGAACGGCGCGGGAAAGAGCACGCTGATGAACGTCCTCATCGGGCTGTACCAGCCCACAGAGGGAAAGATCTTCCTGAATGGGAAGGAGGTCCGCATCGACTCTCCTGCCCAGGCGGTGAAGCTGGGCATCGGTATGGTGCATCAGCACTTCATGCTGGTGGAGGCCATGACGGTGTTCGAGAACATCATCCTGGGGGACCGGAACACCAAGGGCATCTTCATCGACAAAGAGGCCCGGAAGAAGGAAATCCTGGAGCTGGCGGAGCGCTATGGTCTGGACGTGGAGCTGGACCGGCCCATCACGGAGATTGCCGTGGGCGCCCAGCAGCGGGTGGAAATCCTGAAAACCCTGTATCGGGGCGCGGAGCTGCTGATTCTGGACGAGCCCACCGCCGCCCTGACAGACATCGAGGTAGAGGGACTGTTCCAGATCATCCATAAGCTGACGGAGGAGGGCAAAAGCGTCATCTTCATCAGCCACAAGATGCGGGAGGTGCTGCAGATCTCCGACCGTATCACCATCCTGCGCACCGGCGAGGTCATCACCACCCTGGATCGCTCCGAGACCGACGGCCAGGAGCTGGCCAACCTGATGATCGGCCGGGAGCTGGTCCCCTCCCACTACGGCAAGGTGGAGGAGCCGGGCGATCCCGTCATCCAGATGCGGAGCGTGGACTACCACAAAGAATCCAAGCACGCAGGGCTCAGCGGCGTCTCCCTGACCGTGGGCCGGGGCGAGATCGTGGGCATTGCCGGCGTGGACGGCAACGGCCAGAGCCAGCTGGCCCAGGTGGTCACCGGCGTGCTGACGCCGGACGGCGGTGAGGTGGACATGAAGGGCTCCAAGGTGGCTCAGTTCACCCCCAACGGCTTTATTCTGGAAAATGTATCCCACATCCCGGAAGACCGGAACAAGATGGGCCTCATCGGCAATATGTCCGTGAAGGACAATATCGTGCTCAAGGCCACGGACTCTCCGGAGTTCTCCAGTGCCAAGGGCTACTTTCTGAAGAAAAAGGCCATCCGGGACTACGCCCTGAAGATGCAGGAGAAGTACGACATCCGCTGCACCTCTGTGGAGCAGGAGACGCGGAACCTCTCCGGCGGCAACCAGCAGAAGGTGATCCTGGCCCGGGAGCTGGAGGGCAGCCCGGACCTGCTGGTGGCCGTCCACCCCACCCGGGGCCTGGATATCGGCGCCACCCGCTTCGTCCACGACACCATGATCGAGGCCCGGGACAAGGGCTGCGGCGTATTGCTGATCTCCGCGGACTTCGACGAAATCCTGGAGGTTTCCGACCGCATTGTGGTGATGTTCGAGGGGCAGATCATGGGCGTGTTCTCCGGCAAAAATCCTCCCATTGAGGAGATCAGCCTGGCCATGGCCGGGAAATAAGGAGGGGGAGAACGCATGAAAAACAGCGGAAAACTCGTCAGTTTCCTGGTACCCATCATCTCCATCCTGCTGGCCTTCGTCATCGGGTGCATCATCATGGCCGTGCTGGGTGCCAATCCCTTTGTGGCGCTGGAGTCCCTTTGGATCGGTGCCTTCGGCAGCCTGCGGAACGTAGGCACCACCCTGGCCCGCTCCACGCCGCTGATCTTCACCAGCCTGTGCGCCTGCTTTGCATACCGCTGCGGCGTGTTCAACCTGGGTGGTGAGGGCCAGTTCCTGATGGGCTCCATCGTCTGCTGCTACATTGCCACCCAGAGCGGGATCGAAGGACTGCCCGCCATTCTCCTGTGTCTGGTGGGCGGCGCCGTGGCTGGCGGCCTCTGGTCCCTGATTTCCGGCCTGCTGAAGGTCTACCGTGGCCAGAATGAAATGATTATCACCATCATGCTGAACTATGTGGCCACGCTGTTCATGGGCGTGGTATATACCGACTGGCTGCGGGACGGCAGCGTTCCGCAGACGCAGGCCGTGCCGGAGGCCACTCAGCTCAGCCGCCTCTTCGGCCTGCGGGTCACCTCCGCCTTCGTCATCGCCCTGGCGGTGGGACTGCTGGTGTACTATTTCCTGTTCTACACCTCCAAGGGCTTCCAGCTGCGGGCCGTGGGCCTGAACATGACGGCGGCGGAGTTCAACGGCTTCGCGGTGAAGAAGTACATCCTGATGAGCTTTATCGTCTCCGGCGCCATCGCCGGCCTGGGCGGCAGCGCCGAGCTGCTGGGGACCCAGTTCCGGCTCATCAACGGCTTCGGCAACGGCTACGGATTCGACGGCGTGGCCATGGCCCTGATCGGTCAGCTGCATCCTCTGGCGACCATTGTGGTGGCCATCTTCTTCGCAGCTCTGCGGGTGGGCTCTACCACCATGCAGGCGGCCACCGGCGTGCCCACCAGCGTATCCGACATCATCCAGGCCCTGGTGATCGTGTTCACCGTGGCGGGTCTGGCCATGGTGAAGCTGCCCGGATTCAAGGCGTTCCTGGGAAGGCTGACGGAGAGACGGAAGGAGGCGGCCTGATATGGAATTTGTCATGAACATCATCCTCTCCAGCGTTCGCATGGCCACGCCCCTGATCTTTCTGGCGCTGGCGGAGCTGTACTCCCAGCGGGCGGGCCTGGTCCACATCGGACTGGAGGGCCTGGCCTCTATCGGCTCTCTGGTGGGCTTTCTGGTGAGCCTCATCACCGGCAGCCCCATGCTGGGCGTGCTGGCTGGCGCGGCGGTGGGCATTCTGGTGAACATGATCTTCGCCTACGCCACCGTCACCCTCTGCGCGGAGCAGATCGTCTACGGTATGGCCATCAACATCTTCGCCCCGGCCCTGGCGGCCTTCATCTACCGGGTCTACTTCGGCGCCGGGTCCGAGCTGGTGCAGGTGGGTCTGATGAACACGCTGTCCTCCTCCCTGGGCATCACCTCCGACAACTTCCTGGTCCGCCTCCTGCTGGACCAGACGCCCATGGTGTACCTGGCTTACGGCCTGGTGATCTTCACGGTTATCTACTTCAACCGTACCAAGTCCGGCCTGAACTACAAGGCCGTGGGCGAGTATCCCAAGGCGGCGGCAACTCTGGGCATCAACGTCATTGGCGTGAAGTACGCCGCCTGCGTCATCTGCGGCGCCCTGGCCGGCATCGGCGGTGCCTATCTCACCACCTGCTACGCCAACACCTACGTGGACGGCAACGTGGCGGGCCGGGGCTTCATCGCCCTGGCGGCGGTGATCTTCGGCCGGTGGAGCGGTGCCGGCGTGCTGCTGGCGTGCCTGTTCTTCGGCTTCTGCGACGCGCTGCAGATCCGGCTGCAGGTGGGCAGCTTCGGCGTGCCCTATCAGTTCTTCCAGATGATCCCCTACATCGCCACCGTGGTGGTATTGGCCGGCATCGGCATGAAGAAGGCCGGCCCCAAGAGCTCCGGCAAGCCCTATCTCAAGGAGGAGCGCTGAGGATAATCGCCGCCCACGCGGCTGTTATCAATAGAAGGCATCCACATTTATGAAGAATTGGGAGGAAAGAACATGAAAAAATTATTGGCTCTGCTTCTCACCCTGGTCATGTGCCTGTCGCTGGCGGCGTGCGGCGGCTCCGGTACCGACACCTCCGGCACTGACACGTCCAGCGGAGAAACCGGCGAAGACTCCGGCGACAGCAGCTACCGGGTGGCCATGATCTGCGACTCCAGCATCTCCGACGGCGGGTGGGGCATGTCCTGCTACAACGCCATGGTGGATGCCGCCGCAGAGCGCGGCTGGGCCACGGAGGTCTCCGACAGCATCGCCCAGTCTGCCTACTATGACACCATCATCTCCTATTGTGACCTGGGCTATGACCTGATCTACGCCCCTGGCAACCAGTACACCGACGCCGTCCTTCAGGCGGCGGAGGAGTTCCCCGATGTGGCCTTCGCCCTGCTGAACGGCGGCGAGGACACTCCCGCCAAAGCCGTCAACGGCAATGTGACCTCCCTGCTGCCCAATGCCCAGCAGGTGGGCTGGATCGCCGGTGCCCTGGCCGGTCTTATGACCAAGAGCGGCACGGTGGCCTTCATTGGCGCCATGGAACTGGATACCACCCTGGGCAAGTATAACGGATTCAAGGAAGCCGCCGCCTATGTGGGACAGCAGGAGGGCAAGACCGTCTCCACTCTGGATGTGGTCTACTCCGGCGACTTTTCCGCCGCCGACAAGGGCATTGAGTTTGCCAAGGCCATGATCGACCAGGGCGCTGATGTGTTCTTTGGCGACGCCTCCGCTGTGGACTCCGGCGCACGGCAGGCCATTGACGAAGCCAATGCCGCCAGCGGCTCCGTGAGCATCTATGACATCGCCCAGCCCTCCGATCTGTTGGGCCAGAACGAGTGCATCATCGGCAGCCAGGTGACGGACAATGCCTCCCTTGTGGGCCTGTGCATGGAGGCTGTGGAGGATGGCTCCTTCGGCGGCGAGGTCATCTACGGCACCCTGCAGAACGGTGCCCTGTCCGCCGGTGCCCTCAGCGACCTGGTGCCCGCCGATGTTCAGGAGAAGTATCAGGGCTACCTGGACCAGATGGTGGACGGCAGCTTTATGCAGTAAGATTTATACCCGCAAACCACTGCGGCTCCATCCAGATGCCTGGATGGAGCCGCTTTCCCCCCTGCCCGGGAAACTTCTGCCCAACGGTAGAACGGGGCCTGCAGTGCCGGGCATTGGATGGCGGGCAGCCGCTCCCCTCCTCCCTGGCCCGCAGACGCAAAACGGCCGTGCGATTTTTGATCGCACGGCCGTTTTTCCGATATTCTGCCCCACAGGAACGGCGCGGTCCGCCCTGTTCTCCGGGTCATCAGGAGCGGGAAGCTCTCTCCTCCCGGCAGTCTTCCGGTTTTTTCGTGTGGTTTTTATAGGTATTCCATGTGGGTTCATATTCCGCTGTGGCCTGATTGCCCCACATGGCCCAGCCCTCCCGGTCCCCGCGGGCAAACAGCTCAAGAAACGGCCCTGGAGAGCATCGCTCGATCAGGGGGATGAATTCGTCCGGTTTTCTGGAGTGCTCCCGCTTCTGTGCCCGCAGCAGGTTCACCTGGGACCTGGCCGGGGGCAGCGTCCTGTTCCCGCCGCCCCTGACACCAAAGAGCAGAATTTCCGTCACATTCCGGAAGTAGAACCCCACACCCCGGCCGTCCGGTTCTCCGTCCTTGCGAACCTTCTCCCAGATGATATTGCCCTTGTACTCGAATCCCCAGGCCTTCATGACCGCAAGGCCGTCGGGAAGCAGGGCATTGGGTACCCACAGATACAGATGGCTCTTCTCCGCCGCCACCTGTGCCACCGGCAGCGCCATGATGTCTTCCAGCTCCATGGTCTCGTAGCGATTCAGCCGCTTGTGCTCAGGCGCTACCTTCCCGGTCCGATTCTGGAACCTCCAGGGAGGGTCGGCATATATGGTGGCGTATTTTTGATCGCCGCAGAAACGCAGCAGATTTTCAGATGTTTCCTGGATTGTGCTCATCGATGTACCCTTCCTCCCAATCTGTGATGCACGGTTTCCTGATGCCTACTGCCAGAATGGGGCATCCGCCGTTCCTGCGGGAATCCAAGCGATAGGTCAATTTCCCCATCCAGGTGGTGCTGGCCCCGTACTTCCGCAGAATGGGTTTCCACTGGCGGGTCTTTCCGTCATAGTCGTAAATGGTTTTGAAGATGTCGTTCAGCTCGGCAGAGCGCGTAATGATGATCCCTGCACTGACAAGGTCGCAGTCATAATACGTCCGCATGGCCAGCAGGTCCCGGTCGAACGTCTGATCTTTGCTGTTCCACTCCAGATCGAAGGCGATCCGGTTTTTCAGGAAGTCGATATTATGTCCGTCGATATACCCGGGTATGACCTTTTCCTCAAACGGCTCCTGGGAAAAGCGTCCCCGCTGTTCGGCCTGCCGCGGGTAGAACTTGATGTGGAGGTCGCCGGAAATGCGGATCTCGCGCCATCCGCGGGGATACAGCACATCATCAAACTTTTTGGGGATCTTGGTCTCGTTTCCGCCGGACTCCCGAAGATCGTCCGTAGTGATGCGCAGCTGACGCAGGCAGTCCACAATCTCGCTCCACTCCGCCGGAAATGCCTGTGTGATAATCTCAAGCGCGTGATTATAGCTGTAAAATTCAAACTTCTCTAAAAGGTCGGGCGCAATATACTCTCTCAAGTCCAAGGCGGCTGTCCTCCTGTGTTTTAGATATTATAACATCTTTTCCTCCCGTTTTCACCACCATTTTTTGAATGCGCCATAATTTTCAGGGGTGCCTCTTTTTTACGTTTCACCAATCCGGGTCCCGCAGCCCCCGCCGGGCAGCAAAAATTTCGGAAAGAGGACACATGTTAACAGAGCGCAGCCAATTGGGTGCTGTGGCAGGATGGTACATTTCCCCAGAGAGTCTTCAGAAGGGGTACGACCCAGGCATTGACGACTATATGGTGAAGTCCGGCGACTTCAGCGGGCTGCTCATGCGGGTGCGGGCACTGCTGCGCCGGGCCAATATTGAGGCCAGCCGGAAGCTGTCCGTGGACGGACTTCTTCTGTATGCCGACGCGCTGACGGCCTCTCTTGCCGGAGCGGAGATCCCCGTGACCATCCGGGAATTCAACATCCTGTACGAGCTGCTGTCCTGCCCCAACCGCACCTTCCCGCTACGGGTACAGGCGGAAGTTCTGTGGCAGCGGCAGACACACTGAACCCGCCGTCCCGTTACGGCCCCTGCGTCAATTCGCAAAGGCCATAGCCGGAAGTCCCGCCTCTCCGCCGCCGCAGCGCAAGAGGCACCCGGACAGCTCCCCGGCGCAGAGTCCGCACACTTGATTGAAAATGGATGCGCGGGCGGCAAATATTGTGGTATAATATCCATACTGAGATCGCTGGTGGCCGCCGGGCCGCGGCCGCTCCTTTCTCCGGCCGCG
>NZ_KI271694.1:53964-64006 GCF_000469445.2 Oscillibacter sp. KLE 1745
CGGCCGCTCCTTTCTCCGGCCGCGGCCCCCGCCCTGTCAGGGCTTTTACGGGCAAACATCCAACTTCCCGGCGCACCGCAGTGTGCAGGGCTGGAGATCACAGCAGGTACGGCAGCCTCCGCCGCCCCCCGTCCGGCCCTCCCCCGATATTTTTGAAAACGGTGCAAACGATTAGGACCGTGTCGACTGCCGGAGCCTACCGGAGGGCGGCCGCCTGCTCTTGTCCGGCGGCGGCGCAACGCGCCGGAGGGAGCTCCGCCCTGGCTGCCTGCACCACCGCCGGAACGGCGTGAAGCACGGATGTGCCATCCGGAGGCGCGGCGTCTCCGCAGGGGGCGGCATCGAGGGGGCACTGTCCAAGGGGCAGTCATCAGAAAAGAGGAATGCGTATGTGGATTCTCTTCGCGGCTGGATCCGCGCTTTTCGCCGGTGTGACGGCCATTCTGGCCAAGTGCGGCATCCGGAAGACCGACTCCACCGTGGCCACCGCCATCCGCACCCTTGTGGTGCTGGCTTTTGCGTGGACCATGGTGTTTGTCGTGGGCTCCCAGGGGGAGATCCGGAACATCGGCCCCACAACGCTCTTCTTTCTGGTGCTGTCCGGCCTGGCTACCGGAGCCTCCTGGCTGTGCTACTTCAAGGCCCTCCAGCTGGGTGACATCAACAAGGTGGTGCCCATCGACAAATCCAGCACCGTGCTCACCATCCTGCTGGCCTTTTTTCTGCTGGGGGAGCCCATCGGCCTGCCTCAGGGGATCGGGGTGGTGCTGATCGGCACAGGCACCTTCCTGATGCTGGAGAAAAGGTCCCCCGCGGCCGGCTGTGCCCCCCAGTGCGGGAGCTGGATGCTCTACGCCTTCGGCTCGGCGGTGTTTGCCAGTCTCACCGCGATCCTGGGCAAAGCCGGCATTCAGGGCGTGGAGTCCAACCTGGGCACCGCCATCCGCACCGGTGTGGTGTTGGTGATGGCCTGGCTCATGGTGCTGGTGACAGGCAAGGCCGGTGCGGTGCGGCAGGTGCCCCGGCGGGAGTTGGCGTTCATCTGCCTGTCCGGCGTGGCCACCGGGGCCTCCTGGCTGTGCTATTACCGGGCGCTTCAGAGCGGCCCCGCCAGCGTGGTGGTGCCCATCGACAAGTTGAGCATTTTGGTCACAGTGGCCTTTTCCCGGCTGGTGTTTCGGGAGAGGCTCACATCTCGCTCCGCCGCAGGTCTTGCCCTCATTGTGGCCGGGACGCTGGCCATGCTGTTCTGACCGCCGGAGCCATCCCCCTCCAGCGGGGTTCTCTTCGCGCCCACCCGATGCCGGACAGGTGTTCCTTTCGGCGGGCTGCCAGCTGGCGGCCGGGGGAAAATTTCCACTCTTGTTTTTTTCTGTACAGCGTGCTATACTGGCCGAGGTTTAAGGAATGCGGCGAAAGGGGGAGCTCCCTGGCGCCACGCTCACATAGATGACAAGAACCAGATTGCGAGGGAGCCTGTGTTCCAGGCTGAGAGGGTCCCAGTAAGGGCCGACCGCACCCGGCTTCCCAGGCGGAAGCGGGGGCATCAGCATCTGCGTGAAGGTCTGAACGGGTATGTGCTGATGAGGCGCGTGCCCGTTTTGTTTTGCGCAGAAAATTAAACTGGAGGGATTCCCATGAAAAAGAAGATTTCCGCACTTTTGTTGAGCCTGGCGCTGTGCGCCGGACTCCTGGCCGGCTGCGGCACCGGGGAGACGGCGGAGGCTCCGTCCGACACCGATGTACAGCAGGTGGACTCTCTGAAAATCGCATTTTCTCCCTATGCGGACGCCGACCTCATCTCCGAGTCCACGGAGCCGCTGGAGGAGCTGCTGAAGGCAAAGCTGCTGGAAAAGGGCTACGACGTGGGCGAGATCGACATGACCGTGGGCACCAGCTACACCGCCGTGGGCGAGGCCCTCAGCGCGGGCAGCGCGGACCTGGGCTTCATCTCCGGCGGCAACTATGTGCTCTTCTCCGACGACTGCGATGTGCTGCTGACCGCCCTGCGCTATGCCATCAACAAAGACTCTGAGAACCCCGCCGACTGGAACGACGGCACCATCGAGGAGAACACAGAGGGCATGAGCACTTACTACCGCTGTATCCTGCTGGCCGGTCCCAGCGAGAAGGGCCAGGAGCTGCTCTCCAAGGTCAACGCCGGGGAGGAGCTGACCTGGGACGACCTGAACAGCGCCACCTGGGCGGTGCTGAATCCCACCTCCGCCTCCGGGTACATCTATCCCTCCCTGTGGCTGCAGGAGCACTACGGTAAGGGGATCAGCGATCTGGACAATGTGGTGGAGTGCGACTCCCACACCACCTCCGTGGCCCGGCTAGCTGCCGGTCAGGTGGATGTGATGGTGTCCTACGGCCACATCCGCATCAAGAACGCCCCCATCTGGGAATCCGATTTCGACGGCACAGCCCCCATGGTGGAGCAGACCGGCGTGATCGGTGTGACGGACGGCATCTACAACGACATGATCGCGTACAGCAAGACCTCTGACACCATGGCGGACGAAGCCTTCCGGCAGGCAGTGGGCGAGTCCTTCATCGAGCTGGCCCAGACCGAGGAGGGCCAGGAGATCTTCGGTGTATTTAGCCAGGTGGGCTACGACTGGGGCAGCGACTCCGACTATGACGGAGAGCGGGCGGCCCAGGCGCTTTTGAAATCTATGGAAGCGTGACCATCTTCAGGAGGGATTTCATGCTGCAGGCGATCCATATCCGCAAACAATTTCAGCGTTCCGGCGAGGTGCTGCGGGATGTCAGCTTCACCCTGGGCGACGGCGAGTTTCTCTCGGTCATCGGCCCGTCCGGCGCCGGGAAAACCACCCTGTTCCGCATCCTGAATGGAACGGAGCTGTGCAGCGGCGGTGAAGTCCTCTATGGCGGGACGCACTTTGAAGCCGCCCGAGGCCGGGAAAAGCGGGCGGTCCAGCAGGGGATCGGCACCATCTACCAGGATTTCTGCCTAGTGGAGAACCTGTCCGCCATCCAGAACGTGCTGAACGCCTGCCTGCCGGACATGTCCCTGGCCGCCTCCCTGCTGGGGGCGTTCGGACGGGAGCGGTCCGAACAGGCCGCCGCGATCCTGCGAGAGGTCGGGCTGGCGGACAAGCTGGAGGAGCCGGTGAAAAACCTCTCCGGCGGGCAGAAGCAGCGGGTGGCCATCGCCCGCGCCCTGATGCGGAACCCCTCCATCCTGCTGGCGGACGAGCCGGTGGCGTCCCTGGACCCCGTCACCGGGCGGCAGATCCTGTGCCTGCTCCGGGACATTCAGCGCCAACGCGGCGTCAGCATCCTAATGAACAGCCACAATCTGGACCTGTCCCTGGAGTTCTCCACCCATATCGTCGGCATGAACCGGGGACGCGTCGTCTTTGACGGCGCCCCCGGGGATGTGACGGAGGCCGTCCTGCGGGATATTTACGGCGAGGCGGCGGCCGTATGAAACAAAGACGTATCCGCTGCCTCGCTGCGGCCGCTTTTGTGCTGCTGTTCCTGGGAGCCGCCTGGTTCACCGGATGCGACCTGTCCCTGATGTGGAGCCGGCGCGACCACCTGACGGACATCGCCGCAAAGATGTTTCCGCCGGACTGGGGATTCCTCGGGAAGGTCCTGCCCCTGCTGTGGGCCACGATCCAGATGTCCATCACCGGGACCTTTCTGGGCGCGGTGCTGTCCATCCCGGCCGCCATGGCCTGCGCCGCCTCCCTGCCGGGACCCGGGCCGGTCAAGAAGGCGGTCCGCTTCTGCATCCAGGTGCTCCGCTCCTTCCCGGCCCTGATCCTGGCCCTGCTGGCCACATTCTTTCTGGGCATCGGCTCCTTTGCCGGAACGGCCGCCATCACGGTCTACACCTTTGCCATCATGACCCGCCTGACCTATGAGGACATCGAGAGCGCGCCCCAGGGTCCCTATCTGGCCCTGCGGGCTATGGGCGCCGCCTCAGCCCAGGCGTTCTTCCGCTCCACCTTACCGGAGATCCTGCCGGCCTATCTCACCAACGCCCTCTATCTGCTGGAGGGCAATGTGCGGCACAGCGCCATCCTGGGCTATGTGGGCGCAGGCGGAATCGGCCTGCTGCTCAATGAAAAGGTCTCCTGGCGGGAGTACGACAAGGTGGGGACAATCCTGCTGCTCCTCTTCGCCGTGGTCTATCTCATGGAGCATCTCAGCACATGGCTCACCCGTCTGGTGCAGCAGGAGCGGACCCTGGGCCGGCAGGGGCGCCGGCTGCTGGCGGGCGCGGCGGCCGCGCTGGTATTGTTCTGCACGGTCACGCTTCCGCCGCCCGACCTGTCCCGCACAAGCATGCAGATGGTGAAGACGCTCTTCACCGGCCTCCTGCATCCGAACTGGGAGCTGTTTTTCCGCCTGGACAGCAGCGGACTTGCCTATCTCCTGCTGGAGACCGTCGCCATCGCGCTGGTGGGGACCTGCGTCGGCGCCGTCTTTTCCGTTCCTCTGGCGTTTCTCGGCAGCAGCCGCTTTTTTCCGGCCCCCGCCGCCTGGCTGTTCCGGACACTGGTGACCGCCATCCGGTCCGTTCCCTTCCTGATCTATGGACTGATCTTCATCCGCGTCTGCGGCCCCGGCTCCTTTACCGGAGTGCTGACCCTGGCAGTGTGCAGCGTGGGACTTCTCTGCAAGCGCTTCACAGAGGCCATCGACACCTTGGATTTTCGGGCGTATCACGCTCTGGAGGCCATGGGGACGCCGAAGCTGTCCTGCGTCCGTCACGCGGCCCTGCCGCAGCTGGTGCCTCAGTTCTTCTCCGCCTGGCTCTATCGGTTTGACGTCAATATCCGCGAGGCCTCCGCCCTTGGCCTGGCCGGTGCGGGCGGAATCGGCGCGCCGCTGATCCTGGCCCTGAACCAATACGCCTGGCATGATGTCAGCACCCTGGCGCTGGGCATGATCGCCTTGTCCTGGCTGGTGGATCTGGTCTCCGCTTTCTGCCGCCGCAGGGCCGCCTGAGGCCGATGCCCGCCAGCAGCCGGATCCGGTGCAGCCCCCCGTTCCGCCCCGGCGGGAAGGATTCCGGCGGAGCTGCTGCAAAGCAAGACACGGACAGTCTTTGGACTGTCCGTGCCTTGTTGCCAAGCGGCGATTCCCCGGCCGGGAGCCGCTCAGAGTGCTTCGTATTCCGCGTCGCTCACCGGCTCGCACCACTCGTTGGAGCAGGCCTCACCGGGCATCTCGACGGCGATGTGGCTGAACCAGCTGTCCCGCTTGGCGCCGTGCCAGTGCTTGACCTCCGCCGGGATGACGATGACTCTGCCGGGCTCCAGGCTGACCGCCTCTTTGCCCTCCTCCTGGTACCAACCCTCGCCGGCGGTGCAGATCAGCAGCTGCCCGCCGCCCTCGGAGGCGTGGTGGATATGCCAGTTGTTCCGGCACCCGGGCTCGAAGGTGACGTTGGCCAGAAACAGCCCGTCCTCCGGGCGGGTCAGGGGATTGAGATAGGACCGGCCGGCAAAGTACCGGGCAAAAGCGTCGTTGGGCGCGCCCAGGCCAAACACGTTCTGTTCCTCAAATGCAGCCTTGTCCATGATCTTCATGCAACATACCTCCCAATGCTTTCTTATGAATGCGGGGCAGACCGCCGCCCCGGTGTGGATGTTCTGCCGCCAGCGTGTCTCCTGCCGCTCACGGGTGTAAATATCCGCCAGTGCGGCGGCCCGTATCTCCACCAGTAGCCGCAGCCGCATATAGCCCCCCGTCTCCTCTCCGGTGAAGCCGATATCCCGAAGCGTCAGGATCAGGTTCAGCCGCTCCGGGTCGCGGCCTGCCCGACCTCAGGACCTCCATGGAGATCTGATCGCACTCGCTGGCCTCCTGGATCGTCATCGCCCGCACCTCAGGGCAGAAAGTGGAAACGTCCCCGCAGGGACGCCTCCATTCTAAATCCGGAACTTCGCCTTGTCCAATACCTATACCGGATGGTCTGATATTCCGCCGACGTATTTCTCGGCAAATCGCAGCAGGGCAGCAGCGGTGGCAGAAAGGACCTCGGTCTTCTTCCAGGCCAGAACCGTGCCCGACTCCAGCGGCGGAGAGAGGGGCACGAACCGCAGCCCGTCATAGGCGCAATCCAGCCGGATCACCAGATAGATCCCCAGCCCCTCCCGGGCCAGCTGGGTCTGGTTGTAAGGCAGGTTGCCGCTGGCCGCCATCTGGATCCGGTCTGCGTAAGGGCCGAACCAGCGGATCATTTCCCGGCGCATCAGCTCCCGGGTGGTCAGGATCAGGGGGCTGTCCGCCAGGTCCCCGGGCGTCACCGCCTCCCGCCGGGCCAGAGGCGAATCCTCCGGCACCAGGACACCCCAGGATTCCCGGACGGGCAGCCGGAGGATCTGGTAGCGGCTGGTGTCCACCGGCTCCAGCAGAAGTCCCATGTCCAGGAGTCCCTGCTCGATCCGCTCCTTGATCCCGTCGGAGTCTCCGCTGTAAATCTCATACTGGACCCGGGGATGCTGGCGGTGAAAGGCAGCCAGGAGCTTTGCCAGATACGTCATGCTCCGCAGGTCGCCGCTTCCGATGGAGATCCGGCCTGTGATCTCCTCCGCCGGTCGGAGCTCCCGGGCCGTCTTCTCCGCCAGCTCTACGATCTCCTGAGCCCGGCGGCGCAGCAGCATCCCGGCCTCCGTCAGAACGATGTGGTGCTGGCTGCGGCGGAACAGCTTGACTCCCAGTTCCTCCTCCAGCTGCATCAGCTGGCGGGACAGGGTGGGCTGCGTCAGATGGAGCAGCGCCGCCGCCCGGGTGATGTTCTCCTCCCGGGCCACAGTCAAAAAATACTTCAGCGTCCGAAATTCCACCGGGCCGCACCTCCTCTTCTCCCCTACCATATCATGGCCGCAGTGGGGCCGCAAGTGTGATATGTGTGAAATGTATGTCTCAGCATAGAAAACAGGTATTCGCTATTTCTCATTTCAGGCGGTATAATAGGGTCATGTGAGGCGCGGCGTCCGGACTCCGGCTGCCGCAGAGCTGCAACAGGAAAGGATGGTTTCGACCTATGGAATACCGTGTCAACCGCCGCACCGGGGACCGGATCAGCGTCCTGGGCGTGGGCACCAGCGGCCTCCCCGCCGCCGGGGCGAAAGAGGGTGCCGCCACGCTGGAGATGGCCCTGGAGCAGGGGATCAACTACTTCGACCTGGCCACTGCCGACTCCGCCTGCTTCCCCATCTTCGGCGCCGCCCTTGCGGGTGTGCGCAGGCAGGTGCTCTACCAGGTCCACTTCGGCGCCAATTACGCCGCCGGTAAACCTTACAGCTGGACCACGGATCTGGAGACCGTCAAGCGGTCGGTAGCGTGGCAGCTGGAGCAGCTGCGGACGGACTACATCGACTACGGCTTCATCCACTGTATGGACGAGTCCGGCGACTGGCGCCGGTATGTGGACAACGGCGTTCTTCAGTATCTGGAGGCGCTGAAAGCCCAGGGCGTCGTCCGCCACATCGGCCTCTCCACCCATACGCCGGCCCTGGCCCGGGAGGTGCTGGACACCGGCCTGGCGGACATGATGATGTTCAGCATCAACCCCAGCTACGACTATCAGCACGGCGAGTATGCCAACGGCAGCGCCACGGAGCGGATGGCCCTTTACCGCCGGTGCGAGGCGGAGGGCGTGGGCATCTCCGTGATGAAGGCCTTTGCCGGCGGACAGCTGCTGGATGCTCGTACCTCTCCCTTCGGTCAGGCCCTGACGGAATATCAATGCATCCAGTACGCCCTGGACAAGCCCGGCGTCCTGACAGTGCTGCCCGGTGTCCGAGACCGGGCGGATCTGGAACGGGTCCTGGGCTTTCTGCGGGCTGGGGAGGCGGAGCGGGACTACTCCGTCATCAGCTCCCTCACCCCCAGAGACGCGGAGGGCACCTGCGTCTACTGCAACCACTGCCAGCCCTGCCCCGCCGGCCTGGACGTGGGCCTCATCAACAAGTATTATGACTTGGCCCGTGCGGGGGATGCCTTGGCGGCAGAGCACTACCGGAACCTGTCTCTGGGTGCGGATGCCTGCATCAGCTGCGGCCACTGTGACCGCCGGTGCCCCTTCCATGTATCCCAGTCGGCGCGGATGCGGGAGATCGCATCCTACTTCCGGCAGGCGTGAGGGCCCTGGCCGTTCCTTGCACCTTTGCCGGCTACATCAATGAGCGGCTGACTGCTGACATCCCCACCGTCCTCCGCTCCGCCACCGCCCTGGTGCCCCTGAAGATGGAGACGCCCGTCCCCTTCACCGGCACCTGGACGGATGCGGAGGCCTGTCTGAAGGAATTCTACTGAGTGCCCTTCACGTATCCATCTCCCAAAATCACCAAGACGGCTGCCAACCCGGCAGCCGTCTTTTTTTCGTTGATTCCCGCCTCCCCCGGAGGTGCGCCGGAATCAGAACTGTTTCAGTTATCTCCGATAGGATAGGGCGGGGGTGCGCGCTCCCGTTTTCACGGGTGTCCCCGCGGCCGGAGCCGCCGGCGGACGGTCAGTCGTCACGTGCCTCGTCCGCCGGCTTCTCCCGCGGGGTCTGCTGTTCCTTTTTCAGGGATTCCAGTCCCAGCCGGATCAATTCCACGGTCGCCTCCGAACGGGTCTGGAACCGGCGCTCAAAGCGGAAATCCTCGATCTGCTGAAACAGCTCATTGTCCACGGATACCGTGTAACGCGGTCTGTCTGTTGCCATCCTTATCACCTCTGGCCCTATTATACACGAGTGAACCACCGGTGTAAAGAGAGCCGCAGCCCCCTTGACTTCGGTTCAGTGAACCACTATAATAACTTTAATAGGTTCACCAATTCACTTAACCACTATATGGAAAGGAGCTGCGTACATGAACAGAGATCAAAAACGGTTCACCATCTCCGTGACGCCGGAGCTGGCGGCGGAACTGACCGCGGTAAAGCAGAGCAGCTACCCCGGCGTCCCCCGGGACGCGATGTTCCGGGACCTAATCATCCGGGGCCTTGCGGCGTGGGAGAAGCAGTCCGGCAAGAATAGCCAGCCCGTGTGACGGGTGGGGTGCCGGGCCCCATCGAAGCTCCTTCGGCTCTCCCGGCAAACGGCGGCAGACAGAAACAGACAGAAACACGGTGAAAGTCAGAGGCGGCAGGTACGCCCGGTGCGGGCACCCGTGGGCAGCTGCCCGCACCCGCCATCCCATGGAGACAGCAGAACAATTCTGGGCGTTCCTGACCGGGAGCGTCCAAAGCGGTGCAGGGTTCAGTCCGTATGTCATACGGTCGTAACCCGCCGTTCATCGCTCCCCCTGACCGGGAGGAGACGGAACGTGAGCAAAGTAACCATGAGACGGCCGGATGCCCGGGCCATGGCCCAGCTTCTGGCGGAGCAGACGCAGACGGCGGCGGGGCTGATCCTCCGCCTGGCCTGGCGGCAGGGGCTGACCCGGGAGGAGATCCAGCGCCTCACTTGGAACGATGTGGACTTTTCTGCCCATCAGCTCCGGCTGCCGGACCGGACCATCCCGCTGGAGATGGAGACCGAGGCCTGCCTGCGCCGGCAGGCGGAGCGCCCCGACCCGCCTACTCCCTTCGTGGTGGTCTCGGACCGCCGCAGGCAGCAGATGCCGCCGGAGTCCATTTCCCGCCTGGCCAGAAAAACTCTGGACCGGGCGGGGCTGGGCGGCATCAGCCTGATGGATCTGCGGCACGACTTCATCATCCGCCATCTGGAATCCCACGACTGGCCCTATGTGGCCCGGATCAGCGGCATCGCCGTCCCCACTCTGTATGCCGTTTTCTCCGACTATCTGCCGGAGGGACGGCAGAAGGAGTCCCGCCCTCGGCAGGAGGTGGACGGTTTTTTGATGTGGAAGCTGCTCCAGGCGGAGGGCAGCTCCCCGGTGGGGCTTGCCCTTTGGATGGGTTGGAAGCTGGGGATGCAGGTCCGGGAGATGACAGCCCTGACCTGGGACCAGGTGGATCTGGACCGGGGTCTGGTGCGGCTGCCGGACCGGGACCTGGCCCTGGGCGTCACCCTGCGGCGCCTGCTGCGGGCGGCGGCGGGACG
>NZ_KI271695.1:0-5675 GCF_000469445.2 Oscillibacter sp. KLE 1745
GGCGGTCCTTTCGGACCGCCCCGGCGTCTGTATGATATAGAGAAAGGAGAGGGAAAATGATGTGTGTCACAAGCTTCCTGCTTGTTGTGCTCATCATACTGCCCCCAGCCGGGAAAGTCAACAGCCTGGGGGAAAGCTTCATACTTTGTTTACAGACTGGTCAAAAACGGATGATTTCATTCACAAAATGTTCAAAATCCGGAAACAATTTGCGCGGCGGTCATCCGCCGTACTGCCAGTGGGCGGGATCGGGATCTGTCTCACTGCTGTCTGGCCAAGTCAGCGCATCTCCGCTCTCATCGAGAATGTAGGGCACATCCTGGGAGACCATGACCCGTCCATAGATATCCGTCACCACGGCAGCCACCTGTACCGTATCCGCAGGCGTGAGGGAGAGGCGCAGCTCCGGCAGCTGGTAAAAATCAAATTCCTCAAAGCCGTGGAAGCTGTCAGGCTTTTCACAGGGCTCTGCCCAGGCTGCCAGTTTCTGATTTTTGAACAGGCCCACCCGGATATTTGCCACGGCCGCGGTGAGAGACGCATCAGCCGGTGTCACCTCACGGATATAAACATAGCGCTCGTGGCTGGACGCATTCAGGACCAGCGTGCTGTCCTCCAGATCCATCCACATGAGATCGCTGTTGACCTCTACTTGCGGCAGAGAGTCGCTGTACAGCCCCTCAAACTGGTCCAGCAGCTGGGTCTGGCGGGTGCCGTCCGGCGGGACCAGCAGCGCCGAGAGGGTGATATGGTCCGTCAAGGGGACGGAGAGTGTGGCGGAGAACCGTTGGTTGGGGCCCTCTTCTCCCACACTGCCCAGCCGGTCGCTGGCGGTCTCGCCGTTTTCCGCCAGGAACTCCACAGCCATTCCCTCCACATAGGTCTTGGGGACAGCATAGGCGGAGAAGGTGACGGTGTTGGCGGCAAGGTCCACGGCTTCCAGCTCCACACCGCAGTCCGCCACCAGGCTGTTCTGGGCCTTCAAGATCTCCTCCACCCGGTTGGAGAGGGAGCCGATCTGGCCGTACACACTGGACTCCACCCGGTAGAGGCTGTTCTGCAGATTTACATACTGGCCGTTCATTCGGTCCAGACGGTCGAAGAGGTGGAACAGCACCAGGCACAGCGCCGCTGCCGCCAGCACCCAAGGCCAGCGGCGGCGCTTCCGGGGCGACGGCTGGGCGGCAATGTAGCGGCCTGCGATCTCCTCCACCATCTTCAGCTGGGCCTCTGTCAGCCCGCCGCCTGTTTCAGCAGGAGCGGCATCCGCCTCCGGCGGTTCCTCCACGCCCAGCAGCCATCCCACAGAGACGCCGAACAGGCGGCTGAGGGCGATCAGCTTGTCGACCTCCGGCAGGGCGGAGTCTGCCTCCCATTTGTAGATGGACTGGCGGGAGACGCCCAGCTTGCTCCCCAGAGCCTCCTGGGACAGCCCCAGCTCCTTCCGCTTCTGCGCGATGCGCTGCCCAATGGTCACATCCCTCGCCTCCTTTCGCCGTCAGACTAGCAGACAGCCTGCCCTCAGGCCACCAACTGGGGAGTGGAAATCTGTCAACCCACGGTTAGCAGAGGAGAAAAGCCCTTGCGTCTCAATGGATTCAGAGGGCCTTTTCGTAGCAGTTGAGATTCTCCCGCACAAAGCCCATGAAGAAGAACTCCGCCGTTCCGGCGTAGCGGTAGCCCAGGGAGGGGTACAAGCGGTTGGCGGGCAGGTTCCCCTCCCAGGTGTCCAGCCGGATGACGGTACGGCCCTGGCGGCGAGCCTCCGCCTCACAGAAGGCCACCATCTGTCGGGCATATCCCCGGCCGGAGCAGGAGGGACGGATGCACAGGGTATGGATCACCCCTACCTCCTCCGCAGCGGCGGGGATGGTCCAGGGGATGGCGCCGTACTCCGGCAGCTGGACGCTGTTCAGGTTCACCACGCCCCAGAGGACGCCGTTCTCCTCGCCCACGTAGAAGGTGCCGGCCTCCAGGGCCTGGCGGGCGGTGTCGATGGTGGGGTATTTGCCCCGCTGCCAGTTGGTATAGACGGGGCCCTGTGCCTCTCGGTCCAGGATCTCCTCATAGATATCTGCGGCCTGAGACAGGTCCGCGGGGGTGGCGAGTCGGATCATGGCGATTCTCCTTTTTGATGTAGTGGCGATGGGAAAAGCGAGGCGCGCTGGGGTCAGCGCGCCTCGCGGGGATGATCGGGGATCACGGGGTGTCCTTGGGCGGCTCAGACGGAGTGGAACCGCTCTCCTGGGGGGCGTCTCCGCCGGAAGGGGAGGGATCGGACACCGGGTTCTCCGGCTGTCCCTCCTGGGCGGGCTCCTCGGGGGATTCGATCTTCTGGGAGATCATGTGCACCTTCTTGGCAGGGGCCTCAATGGTCTCGGGAGAGGAGGGGCGGAACGCCTTGTCCTCTGCGCGGGTGGAGGCGTAGGGGTTCTCCACCAGTTCCGGGTCTCGGCCCTCGATGATAGCCACCATCTCTGCGCCGGTGATGGTCTCCTTCTCCAGCAGGTAGGCCACGACCTTGTCCATGTCCTCCCGGCTGGCTTTGATGACCTCCACGGCCTGCTGGTAGCACTGGTCCAGGATGTCCTTCACCGCCTGGTCCATCCGGGCGGCGGTATCCTGGGCGCAGTCCATGCCGTAGCCGCCGTCCAGGTATTGGTTCCGGCGGGAGGCCAGCGCCATCATGCCGAACTCGTCGCTCATGCCGAACATGGCCACCATGTTCCGGGCCACGTTGGTGGCGTCCTGAATATCCTGGCTGGCGCCGTTGGTCATGGTGTTCATCACCACTTCCTCGGCCGCCCGGCCGCCCATGGAGACCGTGATCTTGGCCATCAGCTCGTCGCGGGTGCGCAGTTCGGTCTTGTCCTCCTCTGGCATCAGCAGGGTGTAGCCCAGAGAGCCCTGGGTGTGGGGGACGATGGTGATCTTCTGCACCGGCTCGGTGTTTTTCTGCTTGTAGGCCACCATGGCGTGACCGACCTCGTGGTAGGCCACCAACTTTTTCTCAAACTCGGTGAGGACGCTGCCCTTCTTCTCCGTGCCGGCAATGACCAGCTCGAAGGCGGCCAGAAGATCCTCCTGGGTCACCAGCTTGCGGCCCTTCCGCACGGCCCGCAGGGCCGCTTCGTTCACCAGATTGGCAAGGTCCGCGCCCACGCAGCCCGCAGTGGCCAGGGCCACCTTTTTCAGATTCACGTCCTCCGCCAGCTTGATGTTGCGGGTGTGGACCTGCAGCGTGGCAATGCGTCCCGCCAGGTTGGGCCGGTCGATGGTGATGCGCCGATCAAACCGGCCGGGCCGCAGCAGCGCCTGGTCCAGTACCTCAGGCCGGTTGGTGGCGGCCAGCAGAATGATGCCCTTGGTGGGGTCAAAGCCGTCCATCTCCGCCAGCAGCTGGTTCAATGTCTGCTCCCGCTCGTCGTTGCCGCCCATGCGGTTGTCCCGGGATTTGCCGATGGTGTCGATCTCGTCGATGAACACGATGCAGGGGGCCACCTTGGCCGCCTCCTTAAAGAGGTCCCGGACGCGGCTGGCGCCCACGCCCACGAACATCTCCACGAAGTCGGAGCCGGAGATGGAGAAAAACGGGACGTTGGCTTCGCCGGCCACAGCCTTGGCCAGCAGCGTCTTGCCGGTGCCCGGAGGGCCGACCAGCAGCGCGCCCTTGGGGAGCTTCGCGCCGATCTCCGTGTACTTCTGGGGGTTGTGCAGGAAGTCGATGATCTCTGTCAGGGACTCCTTGGCCTCGTCCTGGCCAGCCACATCCTTGAAGGTGACGCCGGTGGACTTCTCCATATACACCTTGGCGTTGGCCTTGCCCACGCCGCCGATGCCGCCCATTCCTCCCATGCCGCCCTTTTTCGCCATCCAGCGCATGACCAGGGAGAACATCAGGAAGATCAGCACAAAGGGCAACACGTAGCTCACCAGCATGGCCAGCACCGGGTTCACCGGGGCCTGATACTCCTTGTCGACGCCCTCCACCCCATACTCGTTCAGGAAATCAATGACGGCGTCATTGGACTGGATCCGGACAGTGAACAGCTCCAGGTGGGCAGTCTGCTCCTGCCCGGCGGCGTCCATATAAGTGTAGCCGTCCTCCGTCTTGGTGTAGACGGTGCCGTCCTCAGCGGTGTAGGAATACCCCTCCTCAGGGGTTATCAGGAGGATATCCTCCGCGTTGTCGAATTCCACCCGGGCCACCTGGCCGCTCTCCACCATCTCCTGGAACTCTCCGTATTCCACGTTGATGGAGGAGGCCTGGCGGCCAGTGCTGCCGATGACGCTGCTGGCATAGCTGAAGATGATCGTCAGCAGAAGGGCCCAGCCCACCAGAGAGGCCACGCCCCGCCAGTTGCCGCCGGGCTTGTTGTTTTTGTTGTTCTTATTGTCGTTTGGGTTCATGTATGGAACTCCTTTCAGGGGAAAACCTGTCAATACCCGGAGGATAAACGGGACCGCCCCGGTCCCGCCTGTGCCGGAGACGGGGGTGCGGTCCGCTGCCCGGGGGCGTCCAGCCCTGTTTTCAGATAGTGCTGAAGCCTTAAAATGATTTATAAAGTATATCACAGAAGCCGCAGGCCTACAAGGACAAGGAACCGGTTTTCTATAAATTTTCTGTGAATTCCACTTTCCAGACTCCCGCCCCTATGCTATACTACCTCTTGAATGCGAAAATACTCAGATTGAGGGAGAAGTTATGGAAGAACGGAGAAAGCAGGACCTGACTGCCGAGGCCGACGGCATCATCGAGGGGCGCAACGCCGTCATTGAGGCCCTGCGGGCAGGGGAGACGATTGACAAAATTTACCTCCAGAAGGGAGAGACGGACAAGACCCTGGGACATATTGCCTCCAAAGCCCGGGCGGCGGGCGTGGTGGTGGTGGAGGCGGACCGGCGGAAGCTGGACGCCATGAGCCGCACCCATGCCCACCAGGGCGTCATCGCCCTGGCGGCGGTCCGGGAGTACGTCAGTGTGGAGAGCATCCTTCAGGCCGCCCGGGACAAGGGCGAGGCCCCCCTGCTGGTGGTGTGCGACGAGATCTCCGACCCCCACAACCTGGGGGCCATCATCCGGACCGCTGAGTGCGCCGGGGCTCACGGCGTGGTGATCCCCAAGCGCCGCAGCGCGGGCCTCACCGCCGTGGTGGCCAAGACCTCCGCCGGAGCGGTGGCCCACGTGCCGGTGGCCCGGGTGCCCAACATCCCCGCTCTGCTGAAGGATCTGAAAAAACAGGGGGTGTGGGTCTTCGGCACGGCGGCGGACGGCACCACGGCCCTGTACGACGCGGATCTGAAGGGACCCGCCGCCATCGTCATCGGCAGCGAGGGGGACGGCATGACCCGTCTGGCCGCCGAGAACTGCGACTTTTTGGTGAGTATCCCCATGCGGGGGAAGCTGAATTCCCTGAATGCCTCTGCCGCCGCGGCGATCCTGCTGTATGAGGCGGTGCGCCAGCGGATGGCCTGAAGGGCCGGGGACACAGCGGAGAGGAAAGGGGCAGCATGGCTTCCAAAGACGAGAGAGAGTTTGATAGCGGTCTGACCGGGGGCACGGATGTCCCGGCGTTGGAGGAGGACTTCTCCCTGGAGGAGATCCTGGCGGAATACGGCGCAGGCCGGGAGCAGCGGCTTATGGAGGCCGTGGAGCAGGAGGCCCGCCGGGAGAC